>JAICLN010000280.1 GCA_025925615.1 Actinomycetospora sp.
CGGGCCGACGGCGGCGTCGCGCGCATGTCCGACCCGGACATGGTCACCGGGATCGTCGACGCGGTGTCCATCCCGGTCATGGCCAAGGCCCGCATCGGCCACTTCGTCGAGGCCCAGGTCCTGCAGTCGCTGGGCGTGGACTACGTCGACGAATCCGAGGTGCTGACGGTCGCCGACGAGGCCAACCACATCGACAAGCAGGCTTTCGACGTCCCGTTCGTCTGCGGGGCGACCGAGCTCGGCGAGGCGCTGCGCCGCATCGGCGAGGGCGCCGCGATGATCCGCTCGAAGGGCGAGGCGGGCACCGGCAACGTCGTCGAGGCCACTCGGCACATGCGGGCCATCCGCGCCGACATCCGCCGGCTGTCCCGGATGGACGCCCAGGAGGTCTACGCCACCGCGAAGGACCTCCGGGCCCCGCTGCCGATCGTCCAGGAGATCGCCGACACCGGCCGCCTGCCCGTCGTGCTGTTCACCGCGGGCGGCATCGCCACCCCGGCCGACGCGGCGATGATGATGCAGCTCGGCGCCGAGGGCGTCTTCGTCGGCTCCGGCATCTTCAAGTCGGGCGACCCGGCGCGGCGCGCCGAGGCGATCGTCAAGGCCACCACGTTCCACGACGACCCGGACGTCATCGCGAAGGTCTCGGCGGGTCTCGGCGAGGCCATGGTCGGGCGCACCACGTCCGACATGCCCGATTCTGAGAGGCTGGCGACCCGCGGCTGGTGACGGGGCGTCGGCCCGGCCGAGAAACGTGGTGGGAGGATCGCGACGATGACCGGCGAGACGAACGACGGCGGGCGCCGCGTCCGTGTGGTCCCGCGTCCGGGGCCCCGGCCTCAGGTGGGTCAGCCCTCGCACGCCCCGGGGCCGGTCGACGCCGAGACCGAGGTCCTGCCCCGCGTCGGGCCCGCCGGGCCGGCGCACGCACCGGCCGGGCCTCCGCCCGGCGGGCCGGTACCCGGCCGCACCCGGCACGCGCCCGCGGCCGTCGCCGCGGCGACCGGCACGGCCGGTCCGGAGCCGAGGGCCGCCCCGGCCTCGCCGGCTTCGTCCGACACCGCCGACGACGAGGCCCCGGAGGTCACGGAGCGGCGCATCGGCATGGGTGCCCCGGCGCTCGTGCTCGGGGTGCTCGCCGCGGGGACGTGCTGGACCGGGTGGGCGGGCGTCGTCCTCGGGCTCTTCGGCGCGGTCGCGGGCTACCTCGGGGCGCGGCGCGCCTTCCGGGGCCTCGCGACCGACGGCGCGATGTCGCTCGGGGGCCTGGCGCTGGGCGTGATCGGGCTGGTCGTGGGCGTCATCGTCGTCTGGCCGACGCTCTTCGGGACCGGCAACTTCGGCGACGGCCTCACGCTCGACCAGTGCCTGCAGCAGGCCAACGGCGCCTTCCAGATGCACATGTGCAAGTCCCAGCACATCGCCGAGTTCAACCAGCGGTTCCCGAACGCCGCCACCTGAGCCGTCCGCGGACTGCCTCCCCGACCGCCGACGCCGCGCGCCGGTCGTCGGGGACGCCGTGGCACCATCTGGGCGCATGACGACGTCCCGCCCCGCCGGTCCCGCCGACCCCGACGCCGGGAGGTCCACGCCGGGCAAGGGGCTCGAGGGCTGGGGGACCCCGGCGCTGGTGCTCGGCGTCATCGCGGCCGGGACGGCGTGGCTGTTCGGCTGGGTCGGGATCGTCGTGGGTGTCGCGGCGGTCGTCCTCGGCGTCATCGGTGCCCGCAAGGCGTTCCACGACCCCGACCGCTCGGGCGCCGCGGCCCTCGCCGGGCTCGTCCTCGGGCTGATCGGGCTGGTGTGGGGGCTCGCGATCGTCGTCCCGGCCCTGCTCGGGATCGGTACCTTCGGTGAGGGGATGACCCTCGACCAGTGCATGCAGCAGGCGAACGGCCAGCAGGAGCAGCGGATGTGCGCCTCGCAGCACCTCGACGAGTACCGGGCGCGCTTCCCGGCCAGCACCAGCAACGAGTAGCCGGGCCCGGCCCGAGGACGGAGCAGCCATGACCGCCGCCGGGCCGCCGGTGGGTGTCCTCGCCCTCCAGGGCAACGTCGCCGAGCACCTCGACGCGCTGCGGGCCTGCGGGGCCGACCCACGCCCGGTGCGCCGTCCCGCCGAACTGGACGAGGTCGCGGGTCTCGTGCTGCCCGGGGGCGAGTCGACCACGCTGTCCAAGCTGCTCGTGGCGTTCGACCTGCTCGAGCCGCTGCGGGAGCGACTCTCCACCGGCCTGCCCGCGTTCGGTTCCTGCGCCGGGCTGATCCTGCTCGCCCGCGAGGCCATCGACGCTCGCTCCGACCAACACCAGCTCGCGGCGCTGGACATCGTCGTGCGCCGCAACGCCTTCGGTCGTCAGGTGCAGTCCTTCGAGACCGACCTGTCGGTGACCGGGGTGGGCGGCGGCCCGGTGCGCGCGGTGTTCATCCGCGCGCCGTGGGTCGAGTCGGTCGGGCGCGGGGTCGACGTGCTCGCGCGCGTCCCGTCGAGCGTCGGGGGCGCGGCGTCGGGGAAGGTCGTCGCGGTGCGGCAGGGCCCGGTCATGGCAACCGCATTCCACCCCGAGCAGACCGGCGACGCCCGCCTGCACGACCTCTTCCTGCGGCGGGTCCGCGAGTACGCAGCCTGACGACGACCTGGGTCGCCCTCGACCACCCAGGTACGGTGGGGACGATGAGCACCGAGACCCCGACGTGGCGCGAGCTCGACTCGGGCACCTGCTCGATCGCGCGCACCATGACGGTGCTCGGGGAGCCGTGGACGGTGGTCGTGCTGCGCGACCTGCTCAACGGGATCCGCCGGTTCGACGAGCTCGTCGACCACCTCGGCATCGCCCGCAACGTCCTCACCCGGCGGCTGGGCACGCTGGTCGACGCCGGCCTCGTCGAGACCCGGGAGTACCGCGAGCCCGGACGGCGGGCGCGCCGCGAGTACCGGCCGACGACGGCCGGGTTCGACCTGCGCCCGGTCCTGCTCGCCCTCATGGCCTTCGGGGACCGCCACCACGCCGGCCCGGACGGGCCGCCCGCCGTCGTCGAGCACGAGTGCGGCGCCCCGGTGGTGCTCCAGGAGGTGTGCGCCGACGGGCACGTGCTCGGGCCCCGCGACCGGGTCCGGACGGTCCCCGGGCCGGGTTCCCGACGACGGAGCGGTGCGGCCGGCTAGGGCCGCATGATCAGGCAGCTCGACGTCGCCTCGCCGAGCAGCCGGCCCGCCGCGTCGGTGATCGAGGCCCGCGCGAGCGCGGTCCGCCGCCCGGCGGACACGACGAAGCCCTCGCAGCGCACGAGACCGGTGTCGGCCGACATCGGGCGCAGGAAGCGCACCGACAGGTCGATGCTGGTGTAGCCGACGCCCGCGGGGAGGGTGGACTGCACCGCGCACCCGCAGGAGGAGTCCAGCAGCGTGGCGTAGACGCCCCCGTGCACCGAGCCGATCGGGTTGTAGTGGTACTCGGCCGGCTCGAGGACGAACACGACGCGGCCCTCCTCGACGGACTCCACGTCTGCGCCGATCGTCGCCATGATCGGGGGCGGCGGCAGCTCGCCGTCGCGCATCGCGCGGAGGAAGTCGAGCCCGGTGCGTCGCGGGGCCTGGGCGGCGAGCGCGCGCGGGTCCTCCCACGAGTAGGACCGTTCCCGGACGACGACGTCGGTGCTCACGTGCGGCCTCCTGAGTTGCACATCGGAACCCAGACGCTAGGACCTCCTCGTCGCGGGGGCAACGGCGGCCACGTCACACCCGCTGCGGCACGCCGTCCCACCGGCGAGGTCGTCCTCGGTAGAATCGATCGTCGAGGCAGGTAGAGCGCGACGACCCGGGACCCCGGGTCGGGTCGCGACCCGTGCTCTTCTCGGTCGGCCCGTCGCGTCGGAGCCCCTTGTCGGGGTCGGGGCGTGGAGACCGCCGACGCCGGCACGGCACGCGTGAGACGAAGGGCGGGACAGCCATGAGCGGCCACTCCAAATGGGCGACGACGAAGCACAAGAAGGCCGCCATCGACGCCAAGCGCGGCAAGATGTTCGCGAAGCTGATCAAGAACATCGAGGTCGCCGCGCGGACCGGCGGCGGTGACCCGGGGGCCAACCCGACGCTCTTCGACGCCATCCAGAAGGCGAAGAAGACCTCGGTGCCCAACGACAACATCGACCGGGCGGTCAAGCGCGGGTCCGGCGCCGAGGCCGGCGGCGCGGACTACCAGGCCATCACCTACGAGGGCTACGCGCCCGGCGGCGTCGCGGTGCTCATCGAGTGCCTGACCGACAACAAGAACCGGGCCGCCGGCGAGGTCCGCACCGCCATGAACCGGAACGGCGGCGCGATGGCCGACCCGGGCTCCGTCGCGTACCTGTTCAACCGCAAGGGCGTCATCCTGGTGCCGAAGGAGCAGGCCTCGGGCGGGCTCACCGAGGACGACCTCCTGCTCGCCGTCCTCGAGGCCGGCGCGGAGGAGGTCAACGACTACGACGAGAACTTCGAGATCGTCTCCGAGGCGGGCGACCTCGTGGCCGTGCGGACCGCGCTGCAGGACGCCGGGATCGACTACGACTCCGCGGAGGCGGCCTTCGTGCCGTCGATGAACGTCGAGGTCGACGCCGACGGGGCCCGCAAGGTCCTGCGGATCATCGACGCGCTCGAGGACTCCGACGACGTCCAGAACGTCTACTCGAACTTCGACGCCTCCGACGAGGTCATGGCCGAGGTCGGGTGACCCCTGACGCCGGAGCCCACGCCGTCGGGGCCCTGCGTCCCGAGCACGCCGGCGAGGCGCTGACCGTCCAGTACGCGGCCTACCTCTCGGAGGGACGCCGGTACGGCACGACCGACATCCCACCGCTGGTCGAGACCCGCGACGAGCTCGCCGCGGACCTGCGGCGACCCGACGTCGTCGGGTTCGCCGCCTGGATGGGCCCGCGGCTGGTGGGGTCGGTGCGCCTGCGCGGGGTGGGCGGGGCCGACCCGGTGGCCTTCGTGCGCTACTCGGTCGCGCCCGACGTGCAGGGTCGCGGCATCGGGTCCGCGCTGATCGACGCCGCGCACGCGGTGCTGCCCGCCGGGACCACGTCGTGGCTCGTCACGGGCGTGGACAGCACGGAGAACCTGGCCCTCTACCGCCGCCGCGGCTACGCCGAACGCGCCCGCGAACGGGACGCTGCGGGGGTCGCGGTGGTCCGGATGGAACGCATCGCTCCCTGACCGGGTGAGCATCCGGCGCGCCTGCGTGCCCGGACGCGTCACCATCGCGCTCCCCGCCCGTTGCGCATGGCAGGACGTCCGTCCGTGGGCGGACCGGGAGGCGGGAGCGAGCCGGGATGACGACGAGTGCCGAGCGTGCGGACGCGGCGCCCTGGTACGCCAGTCACGAGTCCTCGCGGGCCGCGATCTCGACGATGGTCGCGGCCGCTCTGGTCGCCGCGGCGGCGCTGCTGGCGCTGATCGGGCTGCTCGTGGCCGGCGACGAGGTGTCCGCGCTCGTGGCCGCCATGGTCATGCTGGTCGCCGGGGCGAACACCTGGTCGGCCCGCCGCAGCCAGACCTGGTGGGGCATGGCGCGGGCCAGGCCGGGGCGCGGGGCGACCTCGTCGAGGGCCCGCGCC
>JAICLN010000242.1 GCA_025925615.1 Actinomycetospora sp.
CCCTGGGCCGCGTCCCGGCCCCCGACGAGGTGTCGGACGACGCGGTGTACGTCGCCGACCTGGTCCTCGAGCCGGACGACCGGCCCGAGGCGGACGGCTGCGGCGATCGGGGCGCGTCGTGAGCGCGGGCCCGTGCACCCACGGCGACGTGGCGGGCCGCGGCTGGACGACCAGGGCGCAGGCCCGCGTCCGCGAGGTCACGACCGTGCAGCTCCAGCCGCAGCACCTGCGCGCCGGACGTCTCCCGGTGGTCGCGGTCGGCGAGGAGCTCGAGGTCGCCCCGGTCCTCTACCTCACCGAGCTCGACGACCTGCGGTGCCGCCCATCCACGGCCTGGGAGGCAGGTCCCTTCGGGATCGTGGGGGCCTGCGGCGTCGTCGGCGAACCCCGGATCCTGCGCGAGGAGGACGGCCCGCTCGGGGTGGAGATCCTCCGGGTGGGCGACCGCGAGGTCGTCGTCAACGGCGCCGGGCTGGAGGGGGTCGAGTGCCTCGAGCCGGGGCGGCGGGTGTTCGTCGAGGGGTCCTTCTACCTCGACGTCGACCTCATCGGGGCCGAGACGTCCGTCCCGGTCCCGATGCGTGGGCGGTACCGGCTCGCCGCGGTGCGGCGCTACCGTCCGCGCCTGCCGAAGCCTCCCCGGACCGAGCCCCTGCGCCGCATCCCGGCCCCGGAGGACGTCGACCCGGACGTGTTCCTGCACGTCGCGGACCTCGTCGGGCCGGTCCGGGCTCAGCCGTGACGCGCCATCTCCTGCAGCCGCGCGATGCGGTCCGACAGCGGTGGGTGGGTCGAGAAGAGCTTCGACATGCCCTCGCCGGGCCGGAACGGGTTGGCGATCATGAGGTGCGACTGCGACACGAGCTCCGGGTCCGGGGGCAGCGGCGCGATCTGCGTGCCGTACTGCAGCTTGCGCAGGGCCGACGCGAGCGCCAGCGGGTCGTGGGTGAGGTCGGCGCCGCTGGCGTCGGCCTGGTACTCGCGGGTGCGGCTCACGGCCATCTGCACGACCCCGGCCGCCAGCGGGCCCACGATGGCCAACAGCATCGTCGCGAGGAAGTTCCGGTTGCCGCCGAAGAGCTGGGCCCCGAGCACGACGAAGGTCACGACGCTCGAGAGGGCGCCCGCCACCGAGGAGATGAGGATGTCGCGGTTGTAGACGTGGGAGAGCTCGTGCCCGAGCACGCCGCGCAGCTCCCGCTCGTCGAGCAGCCGCAGGATCCCGGTGGTCGCGCACACCGCGGCGTGGCGCGGGCTGCGGCCCGTGGCGAAGGCGTTGGGCGCCTCGGTCGGGCTGACGTAGAGCCGGGGCATCGGCTGGTGCGCGGCGGAGGCCAGCTCACGCACGATCCGGTACATGCCGGGCTGCTCGGCCTCGGTCACCGGCACCGCGTGCATCGCCCGCAGTGCGATGCGGTCGGAGAAGAAGTACGAGTAGCCGTTCACCCCGAGCGCGACCACCACGGCGATCAGCAGGCCCGCGCGCCCGAACAGCGATCCGATGACCAGGATGAACGCGCTCAGCGCCCCGAGGAGGAGGGCGGTCTTCAGCCCGTTGCGCACGTCTGGATCTCCTTCGTCGTGGGCGTGGGAACCGCTCCCGGCCCGCCCACCGGATCCAACGTGCGGAACGCGCCCACCGTTCCGGGGCCCGGGGGCTCAGGAACGCGCCGCACGGATCTGCTCCGGCGAGGCGCCGAGCGCCTCGAGGTCCTCGGGGCGGCTGTGGCGCAGGAAGTGCTCCATGCCGACCTGGACGAACAGCGCCCGAGCCGTGCCGGCCAGGGGTCCGTCCTCGGCGTCCACCCGCGCCTCGGCGCTGACGAAGTACTTGCGGCCGGCCACGCCGTCGAGGCGGGCGCGCAGGCAGAGGGTCGAGCCGACCGGGATCGGCCGGCGGAAGTCGGTCTCGAGGCGGGCCGTGACGCAGGCCCGCGTGACGAGCGCGGGGACCGAACCCAGGCACTCGTCGAAGGCCGCCGTGAGGAAGCCCCCGTGGATCAGGCCCGGGCCGCCCTGCATGTCGGTGGTGACCGGCATGCGGCTGCGCACCGCGACGCCCTGCCCGGGCTCGCCGCCCTCACCGCGGTCGTCGTCCACCCACGACTCGATCCCGAGGCCGCCGGGGACGTCGGCACAGCCCCGGCACGCGGGGTTGTGCGGCGGGGTCCGTTCCCCGACGGCGGGCGCCTTCGGGTGCCGGGGCGGGATCGTCGCGTCCTCGGGGACGTCGAGGGAACGGGGGCGCGCCTGGGTCATGTGCGCACGCTAACCGGCCGGGGCACGATGTCCGCCGTGGCTGAGAGCACCGACGCACCCGCCGTCCTCGTCGAGCACCTGCCCCCGGACGACCCGGCGGAAGGCAGCGGCGTCACCGCGCTGCTGACGCTGCGGGACCCGCGGCGCCGCAACGCGATGTCCCGCGCCCTCTCCGACCGCCTGGTCGAGGCGCTGGACGCCGTCGCCGCCGACGAGCGGGTCCACGCCGTCGTCGTCACCGGCGCCGCCGACCGCGGGCCCGCGTTCTGCGCCGGGGGTGACCTCGACGAGCTCGCGGCGATCGGGCAGTCCGACCCGACCACCGGCGAGCGGGACATCACGGCGGTGTACGCGGGCTTCCTCGCGCTCGCCGCCTGCCCGGTGCCGACCATCGCCGCCGTCGACGGGCCCGCCGTGGGCGCGGGGATCAACGTGGCGCTCGCGGCCGACGTCCGCCTCGCCGGGGACACCGCCCGCTTCGAGCCCGGCTTCCTCCGGCTGGGCCTGCACCCCGGCGGCGGGATGACGTGGATGACGCAGCGGCTGGTCGGCCAGCAGACGACGCTCGCGATGCTGCTCGCCGGGGAGGGGCTCGACGCCGCCGCGGCCGAGCGGAGCGGGCTGGCCCTGCGGCGCGTGGCCGGGGAGATGCCCGACCCGCCGGTCCACGACGACGGCACCGCGGCGCGCTCCCCGGTGGTCACGGAGGCCCTGCGGATGGCCGCGCACTCGGCCCGGGCGCCGCGGGACCTCGTCGTCGCCACCAAGGCCAGCGTGCGCGCCACGGCCGACCTCGCCGACCACGCGGCGGCGGTGGACGTCGAGGTCGGACCGCAGCTCACGTCGCTGCACTCGCCCGCCTTCCGGGCCGGCCTGGAAGGGGTCCGACGGCGTCGCTGAGACCCGGTCCGGGCACCCGTTCGCCGCTGCGGCCCGCTTGTTCGGTCAAGTGTGCTGTGACCCGCACCGGGTCGTGCGCTGCGCCGATCACCACACGGTTAACGTGGGATGTTGGTGGCGTCGCCCAGTGCCCGGGGGGCCAGGTCGACCAGGAGATCGACCCGGAGGACGACGCGGAGAGCACGAAGGGGTTGGATCGCTCGATGAGCACGGACACCGAGGTCGGGGCGGAGCTCCCCGACCACCTGGTGGCACACGGCGAGATCCGCCAGACCGAGGTCAAGCAGACCCACCGCGTGGTCATCCGCTTCGCCGGTGACTCCGGCGACGGGATGCAGCTGACCGGGGACCGGTTCACCTCCGAGGCCGCCGCCTTCGGCAACGACCTCGCGACGCTGCCGAACTTCCCGGCCGAGATCCGCGCGCCTGCGGGCACGCTGCCCGGCGTCTCGAGCTTCCAGCTCCACTTCGCCGACTACGACATCCTCACCCCGGGCGACCGTCCCGACGTGCTGGTCGCGATGAACCCGGCGGCGCTGAAGTCGAACCTGCCCGACCTCCCGCACGGCGGCGTCCTCATCGTGAACACCGACGAGTTCACGAAGCGGAACCTGGGCAAGGTCGGGTACGACTCGAACCCGCTCGAGGACGACTCGCTGGCGCCGTACCAGGTGCACCAGGTCGCGATGGCGACGCTGACCCGGACGGCGCTCGAGCCGACGGGGATGAGCAAGAAGGACGCCGAGCGGGCGAAGAACATGTTCGCGCTCGGGCTGCTGTCGTGGATGTACCACCGCGGCACCGAGGGCACCGAGGCGTTCCTGCGCGAGAAGTTCGCCAAGAAGCCCGAGCTGGCCGAGGCGAACATCCTGGCCTTCCGCACCGGGTGGAACTACGGCGAGACCACCGAGTCGTTCGCGGTGACCTACGAGGTCGCCCCGGCCGCGCTGCCCGGTGGGACCTACCGCCAGATCACCGGGAACCTCGCGCTGGCGTACGGCGTCGTCGCGGCCGGCCAGCTGTCCGAGCTGCCGGTGTTCCTGGGCACCTACCCGATCACCCCGGCCTCGGACGTGCTGCACGAGCTGTCGAAGCACAAGGGCATGGGCGTGACGACGTTCCAGGCCGAGGACGAGATCGCGGGGATCGGCGCGGCACTCGGCGCCTCGTTCGGCGGCGCGCTGGGCGTCACCTCGACCTCCGGGCCGGGCGTGGCGCTGAAGTCGGAGACCATCGGGCTGGCGGTCGCCCTCGAGCTGCCGCTGCTCATCCTCGACGTGCAGCGCGGCGGGCCCTCGACCGGCCTGCCGACCAAGACCGAGCAGGCCGACCTGCTCCAGGCCATGTTCGGGCGCAACGGCGAGGCCCCGGTTCCGATCGTCGCGCCGGCCTCGCCGTCGGAATGCTTCGACGCCGCGATCCAGGCCGCGCGGATCGCGCTGACCTACCGCACGCCGGTCTTCGTGCTCTCCGACGGCTCGATCGCCAACGGCTCCGAGCCGTGGAACGTGCCCGACGTCGAGTCCCTGCCGGACATGTCGGTCGAGTTCGCCACCGAGGCCAACGCCCCGGACGGGTCCGGCGAGTTCTGGCCGTACCTGCGCGACGACGACACGCTGGCCCGGCCGTGGGCGGTGCCGGGCACCCCCGGGCTGGAGCACCGGATCGGCGGTCTGGAGAAGGCCGACGGCCGCGGCTCCATCTCCTACGACCCGGACAACCACGACCGCATGGTCCGGCTGCGGCGGGCCAAGATCGACGGCATCGAGGTGCCCGACATCACCGTCGACGACCCCTCCGGCGAGGCCGAGGTGCTCGTCCTCGGGTGGGGCTCGACGTTCGGCCCGATCGGCGCCGCCTGCC
Organism: Actinomycetospora sp.; assembly: GCA_025925615.1. Taxonomy (GTDB): domain Bacteria; phylum Actinomycetota; class Actinomycetes; order Mycobacteriales; family Pseudonocardiaceae; genus Actinomycetospora. The sequence goes on from JAICLN010000242.1 coordinate 5,023, forward strand.
GTCGCGTGCGCGCGGCGGGCCTGCAGGTCGCCCAGGCGCACCTGCGCAACCTCAACCCGCTGCCCGACAACCTCGGCGAGGTCCTCGGGCGCTACCGCCGCGTCGTGGTCCCGGAGATGAACCTGGGGCAGCTGGCGATGCTGCTGCGCGCGAAGTACCTCGTCGACGCGCGCTCGTACACCAAGGTGGCCGGCCTGCCCTTCGGCGCCGAGGAGCTGGCCGGTGTCCTCACCGACGCCGTGAAGGGGGACCTTCCCGCATGACCAGCACCGTTCCCTCCCGGGCTGTTGACCTCCCCAGCCCGAAGCTGGGCGGCCTCGATCTCGTCCCGACGACGGACGAGACGCAGAAGGCCAAGGACTTCTCCTCCGACCAGGAGGTGCGCTGGTGCCCGGGCTGCGGCGACTACGCCGTGCTCGCCTCGGTGCGCTCGTTCCTGCCGGAGTTGGGGCTCAAGCGCGAGAACATCGTGTTCGTCTCGGGCATCGGGTGCTCCTCGCGGTTCCCGTACTACCTCGACACGTACGGGATGCACTCCATCCACGGACGTGCGCCGGCCATCGCGACCGGCCTGGCCGTCACCCGGCCCGACCTCTCGGTGTGGGTGGTCACGGGCGACGGCGACGCGCTCTCGATCGGTGGCAACCACCTGATCCACGCGCTGCGCCGCAACATGAACATCACGATCCTCCTGTTCAACAACCGGATCTACGGACTGACCAAGGGCCAGTACTCACCGACCTCCGAGGTCGGCAAGGTCACCAAGTCGACGCCCATGGGCTCCCTCGACGCCCCGTTCAACCCGGTCTCGCTCGCCCTGGGCGCCGAGGCCACGTTCGTCGGGCGCGCGCTGGACTCCGACCGCAAGGGCCTCACGGAGGTGCTCCGCCAGGCCGCCGCCCACCGCGGCGCGTCCCTGGTCGAGATCTTCCAGGACTGCCCGATCTTCAACGACGGCTCCTTCGACGTGCTGCGCAAGCCCGACCAGTCGGAGTCGCGGGTGATCACCGTGCGGCACGGGGAGCCGATCACCTTCGGCAACGAGGGTCGGCATGCCGTCGTCCGGAAGGGCTTCGGTCTGGCCGTCGCCCCGACCGCGGAGGTCGCGCCGGAGGACGTCGTCGTCCACGACGCCACCGACCTCGAGCTGTCGTTCGCGCTGTCCCGCCTCTCGGATCAGGCGTTGGAGCACGCGGTGTTCGGCGTGCTCCGCCAGGTGGTGCGCCCGACGTACGACGACCTCGCCCGCGACCAGGTCCAGCGTGCCGTCGACGGCGGTGGCGCAGACCTGCTCGAGCTGGTGCAGGGGCGCGACACCTGGACCGTCCGCGACGGGGCCGTGCTGGGCGCCGTTGGGCGGGAAGGCGTCTCCCGATGAGTGACACCGTCGCCGTCCTGATCGCGGTCGACAAGCGCTGCATGGCCCGGGCCGGGGTGCTGCCGACCCACGTCGATCCGGGTCGGGGCGCGGCCTGACCAGCCACCCTGTAGAACCGACCTGACGTACGGCCACACCCGGGGAGTCCCATGAGCAGCAACGCGTTGACGCTGGCGCCCGCGCCGCGGTCGGAGGCCGCCGAGCAGGTGC
>JAICLN010000045.1 GCA_025925615.1 Actinomycetospora sp.
CAGCTCGGCGATGAACATCGTCGGGACGCCGTAGAGGCTGGTGCACCGCTCCTCGGCGCAGGCCTCGAGGGTCAGCTCGGGGTCGAACCCGGGCGCCGGGATGACCATCGTCGCGCCCGAGCTGGAGCACGCGAGGTTGCCCATGACCATGCCGAAGCAGTGGTAGAAGGGCACCGGGATGCAGACCCGGTCGACCTCGGTGTAGCCGCAGAGCCGGCCGACGAAGTAGCCGTTGTTGAGGATGTTGTGGTGCGAGAGCGTCGCGCCCTTGGGGAAGCCGGTCGTCCCGCTCGTGTACTGGATGTTGATCGCGTCGTCGGCGGAGAGCTCGCCCTGACGCTGCCGGACCCGGCCGACGTCGCCGTCGTGGACGAACAGCGCCGCCCACGCCTCGGTGTCGGTGATGACGACCCGCTCGAGCGCCGGGCAGTTCGGCCGCACCGACTCGATCATGTCCGCGTACATCGAGGTCTTGAAGCTGCGCGCCGCGACCAGCATCGAGATGCCAGCCTGGTTGAGGACGAACTCCAGCTCGTGGGTGCGGTACGCCGGGTTGATGTTGACCAGGATCGCGCCGACCTTCGCGGTGGCGTACTGCAGCAGCGTCCACTGCGCGCAGTTCGGCGCCCAGATCCCGACCCGGTCGCCCTTGGCGACCCCGAGGTCCAGCAGGCCGACCGCCAGCGCGTCGATCTCCGTGACGAGCTCGGCCCACGTGTAGCGCAGGCCCTGGGCGCGGTCGACCAGCGCCTCACCGTCCGGGACCCGGGCGGCGGTGCGGTCGAGGTTGTCGCCGATCGTGTCCCCGAGCAGGGGCTCGTCGGAGATCCCCGAGGCGTACGAGGGCAGTGACGGGACGGTGGGCGCGCTCACCGGGTGACCTCCAGGCGTGACGATCGTGGTCGGGCTCACTATGCCTGCGCGCACGTGTTCCGCGCACCCCTGAAGGTCCCGCGGGGTGGCACGGGCCGGGGCCGTCCGCCGGGCTGGCACCATCGTCTTCCGTGACGGCCACCGAGTCCTCCGCCGCCTCGAGGGCCACGAGCGCGAGCGTCGACGGCGGGACCCTCGCGCCCGGCGACGTCGATCGGACCGTCGCGGCGCTCGTCGCCACCCTCGCCGCCATCGACGAGGACGGCTGGTACTCGACGATCGAGGTGGTGCGCCCCTGGTCGACGGTGAACCCGCGGCTGACCGGCGAGTTCGCCCGCACCCACGCCATCCGGCGCTACCTCGAGCGCGAGCTCGCCGCGCTGCTGCGGGCCGGGGCCCGGATCACGGTGCGCCCGGCCCGGCCGGCGCTCGCGTTCGACGACCCGTCGTTCTTCGCCGCGCTCGACGAGGACCGCGTCGACGTGCGCTCCAAGAAGCTCTTCCTGTTCGGTCCCGAGCGGATGGGGCTCTCGGTCGACCGGCTCGGCCACTACACCGGCACGTCCGCCGAAGTCTTCCAGCGCCACGTGATCTTCACGAACTACGCGATGCACGTCGAGGCGTTCCTGGAACGCTTCCCGGACGCGATCGCCCCGGAGCGCGGCGGCGTGCAGATGCCCGCCTACCACCACCTCACAGACGACGGCGACGGCGTCTCGTTGGTCAACATCGGCGTCGGCCCCGCGAACGCGAAGACCGCGACCGACCACGTCGCGGTGCTCCGGCCGGACACGATGATCATGATCGGCCACTGCGGCGGCCTCCGGAACCACCAGCAGAAGGGCGACTTCGTCCTGGCCACGGGCTACCAGCGCTTCGATCACGTGCTCGACGAGGTGCTGCCGCTGAACGTCCCGGTGATCCCCAACCACCGGCTGAACTCGTTCCTGCTGGAGGCCCTCGAGGGCGCCGGGGCCGAGTACCGGATCGGCACCGTCCACACCACGGACAACCGCAACTGGGAGCTCAACCAGCGCACGACCCTCGCCGCGATGCAGGCGTCGCGGTCGGTCGCGGTGGACATGGAGTCGGCGACGATCGCCGCGAACGGCTTCCGCTACCGCGTTCCCAACGCGACGCTGCTCTGCGTCTCGGACAAGCCCCTGCACGGCTCGCCGAAGCTCTCGGCCGGCGCCCAGCAGTTCTACGAGACCTCGAAGCGCCAGCACCTCGGAATCGCGCTCTCGGCGCTGGACCGGGTGCGGCGGGAGCACCCCGGCGGGCTGCCCAGCCAGGAGATCCGCTCGGTCGACGAGCCGCTGTTCGGGGGCCCGTCGGACACGTGAGGGCGGGGCTCGCCGGCGGTGGTCCTCCGCTGACACCTGAGGTCAGGATGAACCATTCCTGACATGCCACCCCGGGGTCCCTCGCGAGGAGGACGACCGATCCGGCTCCGTGGCGGGACGCTCTGGGGGCCGGGCTCCCTCTCCGTGGCGGGACGCCCCGTGGGCCTGGCTCCCTGGCGTCGGTGCTCCGGTCCGACGAGCCCGGGAGTCCCCGTGACCAAGCACCGACGTCCCCGTCCCCCGCTCCACGCCCGCGTGGTCCGAGGCCCTCGGCCCGGCGCCGTGGGTGGGCGCTGACCCTGCTGCCGCCCCGTGGGCGAGGTGGTCGGCGCGGTGGGGCGCCAGGATACCCGCCGGCTCGTCGTCGGGGTGTTTCGGCCTCGGCCTCGGGGGATGGACGTGGTTCGTGGCGTTCCTGGTGGTGGTCGTGTTCGTCCGGGCCCATGATCACGACTTGGGCGGCGACACGCCCAAGGGACGCATGGACACGCCGCCGAACTCGTGATCACTGCCAGGAGGCCGTTCGCCCGCGGCGGAATCGGGCCACGGAACCGTCGGGACCTCCTACCGTGCCCGCATGGGCGAGGTCATCCCTCTCGAGAGTCGGCGTCGCGGCGGCGGTCGGCCCCACACAGGCGCCGACTCGGACCGCCGCGCCCCGGACCGGCAGGCCCCGGACCGCGAATCCGCCGTACTCCCGAGCCACCGCGCGCGGTTCGCTCCGACGCGACCCGCGGCCGCGGAACCGCTGTGGCGGGAGGCCGTCGGGCACGGGCTCCGGGACCTCCGTCGCGCCCGGGGAGACCGGCTCGCCGACACCGCCGAACGGGCCGGCATGTCCCCCCAGTACCTCTCCGAACTGGAGCGCGGCCGCAAGGACCCGTCGAGCGAGATGCTCGCGGCCGTCGCCGGGGCGCTCGGGGTGCCGGTGCGGGAGATCGTGCGGCGTGCCCACGCCGAGCTCGGCCTCGGCCCGCATGCCCGAGGCCCGGTGCTCCTCGCCGCATAGATGCGCTGCGCGCTCGTGAGCTTCTCCGCCCTGTGACACGGAATAGTGCTCACCAGGCCGGAGGCCGCCTACCGCGCCTCGATCACCTGGTCGACGATCCCGTAGTCCCGGGCCGCCGCGGCGGTGAGGACGAGGTCGCGTTCGGTGTCGTGGCGCAGGGTGTCGGTGTCCCGCCCGGTGTGCCGGGCGAGGATCGCCTCCATCTCGGCGCGCACGCGGACCACCTCGTCGGCGGCGAGGATGAGGTCGGGGATCGCGCCGCGGCCCTGCGCGGCCGGCTGGTGCAGCACCACCCGGGTGTGCGGGAGGGCCGAGCGACGTCCGGGCGCTCCCGCGGCGAGCAGCACCGCGCCGGCCGCGACCGCCTGCCCGACGCACGTCGTCGCGACGGGGGCGCGGACGTACTGCATGGTGTCGTAGACCGCGAGCATGGCCGCGGTGTCGCCGCCCTCGCAGTTCACGTACATCGAGATCTCCTGGTCCGGGGCCTCCGCCTCGAGGTGGAGCAGTTGGGCGATCAGGGCGTTGGCCACGCCCGCGTCGACACCGGTGCCGAGGTAGACGATCCGCTCGGAGAGCAGGTGGGAGTAGACGTCGACGATGCGCTCACCGCGCGAGTCCCGCGTGACGACGTTCGGGATCGTGTAGCTGCTCATCAGGCCGCCACCATCCCTACCCGGATCCGGCGCGTCGGCATGACCTGGTCGAACGAGGAGACGATCCCGTCGACGAAGCCGTAGTCGCGGGCCTGCTCGGCGGTGAACCAGCGGTCGTGCAGGGAGTCCTCGAAGACGCGCTCGGGTGGCTGCCCGGTGTCGGAGGCGATGAGGCCGAGGACGGTGTCGCGGGTGTGCCGCAGGTCGTTCGCCTGCACCTCGACCTCGCCGGCCGAGCCCCCGATGCCCGACGAGCCCTGGTGCATCAGGATCTTCGCGTGGGGCAGGGCGAACCGCTTGCCGGGCGTGCCGGCGGACAGCAGGAACTGACCGGCGCTGCACGCGAGGCCGAGCGCCAGCGTCGAGACGTCGCACGGGACGAGCCGCATCACGTCCCGGATCGCCAGCATCGCCGGGACCGACCCGCCCGGCGAGTGGATCCACAGGGCGACGTCGGCCGAGTCGTTCTCCGCGGCCAGCGCGAGCAGATGGCCGGCCAGGGCGGTGCCGTTGTCGTCGTCGAGGCCGCCGTCGAGCACGAGCACCCGGTGGCGCAGCAGGTGGGTCCGGAGCTCCGGCGAGAACGTCCCGGAGGTCGATTCGGTCATGGCCCCACCGTCGGGCCCGACGGCCCCCACCCGCCACGAGATCCGCCGTGGGCAGCGCGAATCCGCCCTGAGCAGTTCGGCTCCGCCGTGTGCGAGGCGAAGCCGATCAGCGACCCGCCGGGTGCACCGTCACCTCGGCCGCCTTCACCGCGAACCACACCTCGTCCCCCGGCTCGACGCCGAGCTCGGCGATCGCGGCGGGCGTGACGTCCGCGGCGAGCCCCTCGACCCACTCGGGACCGCCGGGCACCGGTGAGGCGCGCAGCCGGACGAGCTCCCCGTGCGGCTCCAGCGCGGCGAGACGCACCCGGAGCGCCGTGCGGGGCGAGCCGCCCGGCTCCTCGCGGAACACCGCCACCGACGCCGGCGCGAACAGCGCGACGGCACGCTCGCCGTCGTCGACGGGTTCCGGATGCGTCCCGGCCACGACGGTCCCCTCGGCGGTGACGAGCCCATCGGCCCTCGAGCGCCCGGGCACGAGGTCGAGGCCGGCGATCCGCGCCGCGAACGCCGACCGCGGCCGGGTGAGGACGTCGGTGGTGGTGCCGGACTCGACGACGCGGCCGGCGTCGAGCACGACGATGCGGTCGGCGAGCACGACCGCGTCGAGGACGTCGTGGGTGACCACCAGCGTGGTGACGCCGGTGGCGCGCACGACCCGGCGCACCAGGGAGCGCACGGCCGGGGTGGCGTCGACGTCGAGCGCGGCGAACGGCTCGTCGAGCATCAGCAGTTCGGGCTCGCAGGCGAGGGCCCGGGCGATCGCGACGCGCTGCGCCTGGCCGCCGGAGAGCTGGGCGGGCCGGCGTCCGGCGAGCGCGCCGGCGTCGACCTCGGCGAGCCAGCGCTCGGCGGTCCGGCGGGCGTTCCCCCGGCCCGACCCCGTCGAGCGCGGCCCGAAGGCCACGTTGTCGAGCGCGGACAGGTGCGGGAACAGGAGCGCCTGCTGGCTGAGGAGCCCGATGCGACGACGGTGGACCGGCACGGTCTCCGAGGGCGAGCTGAGGGTCCGCTCGCCGAGCACGATCTCGCCGCGTGAGGGCCGGTACAGCCCCGCGAGCGCCCCCAGCAGCGTCGACTTGCCCGCCCCGTTGGAGCCGAGGACCGCGACGACCTCGCCGGCCGCCACCTCCAGCGACACCTCGAGCTCGAAGGAGCCGCGGACGACCGTGACGTCGGCCGCGAGCCGGCTCGTCCCCACCAGCGGGTCGCTCCGCTCGCCCGTCACCGGACGTCCCGGGTGCGGCTGACGACGATCACCAGGATCGCGACGACGACGAGCACGAGCGACATCGCCACGGCGCCGTCGATGTCGTCCTGGGACTGCAGGTAGATGAGCAGGGGCAGGGTGCGGGTGGTGCCCTGGAGCGAGCCGGCGAAGGTGATCGTCGCGCCGAACTCCCCGAGGGCGCGGGCGAACGCCAGCACGCTGCCGGAGAGCAGCCCGGGCAGGACGACGGGGATCGTCACCCGCCACAGTGTCGTCACCGGGGAGGCCCCGAGGGTCGCGGCGACCGCCTCGTAGCGCTCGCCCGCCGTCCGCAGCGAGCCCTCGAGCGACACGACGAGGAACGGCATGGCGACGAAGGTCTGGGCCAGCACGACCGCCGTCGTCGAGAACGGCACGGTGATGTCGAAGCGGTCGTAGAGGAACGCGCCGACGGGTCCGGTGCGCCCGAGCAGGAACAGCAGGGTGAGGCCGCCGACGACCGGCGGGAGCACCAACGGCAGCAGCACCACCGAGCGGATGAACGGCAGCCCCGGCAGGTGCGAGCGGGCGAGGACGACCGCGAGCGGCCCGCCGAGGACCAGGCAGCAGACCATCGTCGCGAGCCCGGTCTTCAGCGAGAGCCACAGTGCGGCCAGGGCCGCGTCCGAGGTGACCAGGGAGACGAAGTTCGAGAGGTCGACCCGGACGACGAGCCCGACGACGGGGACCGCCACGAGCAGCCACGCCAGCACCGCCGGCACCCACAGGAAGCGGGGGACGCCGCTCACGCGCCCCTCGCCACCGTGTCACCCGTCGTCGGGTCGACCCTCGACGTCACTTCGTGGCGAAGCCCGCCTGCGTCAGCGCGGCCTTGCCCTGCGGGCCGGTGACGAAGCTGACCCAGGACTGCGCGAGTTGCGGGTCCGCGCTGCCGGTGACCACGCCGATCGGGTAGGTCTGGGTGACGCCCTTGGCCGAGGCCTGCGGGAAGTCGACGCCGGCGACCTTGCCGGCCGCGCTCTTGACGTCGGTGACGTAGACGAGGCCGCCGTCGGCGTTGCCGGTCTCGACCCGGGTGAGCACGCCCTTGACGTCCTGCTCCTCGCTGACGGGCTTGAGCGTCACGTTGGCGGCCTTCTCCGCGGCGGTCGCCGCGGCGCCACAGGGCACGGCGGGGGCGCAGACGACGGAGGTGACGCCTGGCTTGTTGAGGTCGGCGAGCGAGGTGATCTGCTTCGGGTTGTTCGGGGCGACCGCGATCTGCAGCTTGTTCGTGGCGTAGATCAGGGGGTCGCCCTGGATCTTGCCGGCCGCCACGGCGGTCTGCATCGTCGTGGGGCTCGCGGTGGCGAGGACGTCCGCGGGCGCGCCCTGCACGACCTGCTGGGCGAGCTGGTCCGAGCCGCCGAAGTTGAACTTGACCGTCACGCCCGGGTTCGCGGCCTGGAACTGCTGCCCGAGCGACTGGTAGACCTCGGTGAGCGAGGCTGCGGCGGAGACGGTGAGCGTCTTGGCCGGCGCCTGCGCCGCCGGGGACTGGCCGGACGAGCCGGAGCCCGAGTCCGAGCCCGAGCCCGAGCCGCCGCAGGCGGCCAGGGGCAGCCCGAGGAGGGCGACCAGGGCCGCGACGAGGACGGCGCCACGGCGTGCCGTCCGAGGGGGTGGCTGCGTGCTCACGCGGTGCCTCCGGGGGTCTCGACGATGATGTGACTGGCCTTGATGACGGCGACCGCGAGCGAGCCGACCTCGAGTGCGAGCTCGGTGACGGCCTCGGTGCTCATCAGCGAGACCACGCGGTGGGGGCCGCACTGCATCTCCACCTGCGACATGATCTTGTCGCTCTGGATGTCGGTCACGAGCCCGACGAACCGGTTCCGCGCGGACCGTCCGACCCCCGACGGGTCGGGGACGGCGTGCGCCTGGGACCGCGCGAACGCCGCGAGGTCGGCCCCGGCGATGACCTTCCGGCCGCTGCTGTCCGACTCCACGGGCAGTGAGCCGCCGTCGGTCCACCGCCGCACCGTGTCGTCGCTGACACCGAGCAGGCGGGCTGCCTCGGCGATCCTGAACTGCGTCACAGCGCCGCAGTGTAGGGGCGCAGGTGCGGTCCCGCCGGGGGTGATCGGCAGGAATTTCCGTGATCGCGCCCCGGACCCCCTCCGTAGCCCGTGCGCAGAGCCCTCGCGATCCGCGCGGTCCGGTGGGAGAGTCCGCGGGTGGACTTCGCACCCAGCGCCGTGGCGGACGATTACACCAAGCGCATGCGCGCCTTCCTCGACGAGTCGATCCTCCCGGCCGAGGCCGAGTACGACGCCTGGCGCGAGGAACGCCGCGGCACCCCCGCCGAGCACGACCTCCCGCCCGTCGTCGAGACACTGAAGGCCGAGGCCCGCGAGCGGGGGCTGTGGAACCTGTTCCTGCCGGCGGAGTCGGGGCTGTCGAACCTCGAGTACGCCGCGGTCGCCGAGGTGACCGGCTGGTCGCCGGTGATCGCCCCCGAGGCCATCAACTGCCAGGCGCCCGACACCGGCAACATGGAGACGCTGCACCTGTTCGGGACCGCCGAGCAGAAGCAGGACTGGCTGGTCCCGCTGCTCGCCGGCGAGATCCGCTCGGCGTTCGCGATGACCGAGCCGGCCGTCGCCTCCTCGGACGCCACGAACATCACCACCGAGATCCGCCGCGAGGGCGACGAGTACGTCGTGAACGGCAAGAAGTGGTGGTGCTCCGGCGCCGCCGACAGCCGCTGCGCGATCTTCATCGTCAGGGGCAAGACGGACACGGAGGCCGCGAAGCACCGGCAGCAGTCGATGGTGCTGGTGCCCCGCGACACCCCCGGGGTGCACATCACCCGGGCGCTGCCGGTGTTCGGCTACCAGGACCAGCACGGGCACTGCGAGATCGAGTTCCACGACGTCCGCGTGCCGGTGTCGAACCTGCTCGGCGAGGAGGGCGGCGGGTTCGCCATCTCGCAGGCCCGCCTCGGGCCCGGCCGCATCCACCACTGCATGCGGCTGATCGGGATGGCCGAACGCGCCCTCGACGCGATGGTGCGTCGCGCTAACGACCGCATCGCCTTCGGCAAGCCCCTGGCCGACCAGGGCGTCGTGCAGGAGCAGATCGCCGAGAGCCGCATCGAGATCGAGCAGGCCCGGCTGCTGGTCCTCAAGACCGCGTACCTGATCGACGAGGTCGGGTCCCGCGGGGCGGCGACCGAGATCGCGGCGATCAAGGTGGTCTGCCCCCGGATGGCGTGCGCCGTGATCGACCGCGCGATCCAGGTGCACGGCGGGGGCGGCGTCTCCGACGACTTCCCGCTGGCCTCCGCCTACGCCTGGGCCCGGGCCCTGCGCCTGGCCGACGGGCCGGATGAGGTCCACCTGCGCTCCGTCGCCCGGCAGGAGATCAAGGCCCGCGTCTGAGCGCGGACCGGCCCGCCGCGCGCCGTAGACGGCCGGTGCAGCGCGAGGAACGAGCGCTGACCCGGCAACGGCTACTTGGCGCGGATGAAGAGCCCGACGGACCACGCGCGACCGACCGCCTCCGCGCGGTCGGTCGCGTCGAGCTTGCGGAAGAGCCGGGCGGCGTGCGTCTTCACGGTCTCGCCGGAGAGGTAGAGCCGACGGCCGATGTCGGCGTTCGTGAGCCCGCGGCCGACGCCGATGAGCACCTGGACCTCGCGGACCGACAGCCCCAGCGAGCGCTGCACCGCCACGTCGACGCGGACCCCGCCGGCGCGTGCGTCGTCCCCGGATCCAGAGGCCGCCAGGGGCAGCAGGTCCGCGCCGCTCGACGACTCCCCCGCGACCTCGACGAGGGTGCGCACCAGCGCCCGCGGCGCATCCCACCGCAGGAACCCGACCGCACCGGCCGCCAGCGCCGCCGCGACCGACCCCGCGTCCTCCGTCGTCCCGGCGACGAGCACCGCCATCGTCGGGGTGACGTCGCGCAGCCGGCGGACCAGGCCGACGGTGTCCGCACCGGCCGACATCCCGAGGACGACGAGGTCCGTCGCACCCTCGCCCGCGCGGACCACCAGGTCGTCGTCGTCCGCGGTCGCGACGACCTCGTCCACGTCCGCGTGGGTCCACAGCAGGAGCTCCAGCCGGTGGCGTGCCTGCTCCCGGACGTCGTGCACCACGCACGTGCGACCCATCGACCTCCCTCCAGCACCCCGACCTCCGTGGCACCCGCCCGCGGAGTCCTATCGCGTCACCCGGCCGAGTGCACGTCGGAGCCCGCACCTGCACCGCAACGGAGCACAGCCGTGTAATTCACCCGCGCGGGTCTCACTCACACGCGTCACGTGCGTGTCGGTTGACCACGCACCGCAGTGATCCTTTGCTGCTCCGCGAACGGCCCACGGCACGGCGGGCCCCGGACCGGGAGCAGTGATGGCGGATCGGTACAGCCCTCCGCGGCGGGCGAGGGGGACGCGGACGAGGGCGACGGCGCTCGTCGTCGGGGCGGCACTCGTCCTGGGTCCCGCGTTCGTCGCGGGCGGCACGGCGTGGGCGGTCGCGGGCAGCGAGTCGTGGGCGGCCGAGCTCGCCGTCGGCGGCGGTGACGACGCGAACGTCGTCGCCCGAGACGGTGCGATCCGTCTGGCGAGCACGAGCCCGCGGACCACGTCGACGGGACCGGCCCCGGCGGAGGGCGAGCTCCTGCTGCCGCCACGGCGGGTCGCGGCGGTGACCGACCGGGTCGTCGCCGACGCCACCACCGAGCGACCGGCAGGGTCCGACGTCGTCGTGGCGGTCCGCGGGTTGCGGAGCGACGGGTCGTGGAGCCAGTGGACGACCGCCACGGCCACCGCGCCGGCGCTGCTGCCCGAGGCCACCCTCGAGGTGCAGGTGCGGGTCACGCTCGTCGCCGGCACCGGTGGGACGTCGCCGTCGCTGCGCCGGCTGTGGCTCACCGCCGACCGCGCCCCGGCCGCCACCCCGCCGCCCGCGACCGACGCCCTCACCGCGCGGGTGTTCGCCACGCGGGTCGGCCTCGTCGGGAACCGCACCGCCAACGGGCACCGCGTGGTTCCCGACGACCGCTTCGTCGCCCTGCCCTCGCGCCGCGGGCTCGCGGCGGACCGCACGGGTGACTACACGGTCCAGGTCTGCACCGACGCGGGACGGTGCTCGTGGGCCCCGGTGTGGGACCTCGGACCCTGGAACACCCGCGACGACTACTGGTCCACGCCCGCCACCCGGGAGACCTACGGCGACCTGCCCCGCGGCGTGCCCGAGGCCCAGGCGGCGTCGACCGGCGGGTACGCGGGCGGACGCGACGGCTCCGGACGCCGGGTCTCCAACCCGGCGGGCATCGACCTCGCCGACGGGACGTTCACCGACGACCTCCGGCTGCACGACAACTCCTGGGTCCAGGTCACCTACCTCTGGACCGGCTCCGGCCGGTCGGGCACCGCCCGCGGGGCCGACCCGGTCACCGTCCGGGCCACGCCGGCCGCCGACAGCCGCGACGTGGGCGTGGTGGCGCCCCACGCGCGGGTCCCCGTGCAGTGCGCGACGACGCCGACGCCGAGCGGCCGCACCGGGTCGAGCCCGACCGGGTGGCTGCGCCTCGGCGCGGACCGCTACGTCCCCGCCGACGCCCTGGAGGTCAGCGATGTCCCCGCGTGCTGAGCACCCCGTGAGTGGCTGCCCCCGCTGCGCGCTGCGCCGCGGCGGCGTGGCCGCGGCGCTGGCGGTGAGCCTGTTCGTCGGCGGTGCCGGCCTGGCGCTGGCCGGCACGCCGTCCTCGCCGGCGGGGCCTGCGGCGGCGACCACCACGACGACGGGGGAGTCCTGGGCGGCCGAGCTCGCGCTCGACGGCGGGGACGACTCCGGCGTCGTGCTCGCGGACGGCGGGGTCCGGCTGGCGCGGGTCACGTCCGGGCGGTCCGCCGAGGGTGTGCTCACCCTCGCGCCGCGCCGGCTCGCCGCCCCGGCCGCGGGGCTCGACGGCGAGCTCACGGCCGACCTCCCCGCCGGCACCGGCGTGGACGTGCAGGCCCGGGGGCTCGACCGCCGTGGCGTCTGGGGCGACTGGCTCACGGTCCGAAGGGGGAGCCCGGCGCGGTTCGCGACGCCGACCGTCGACGTCCAGGTCCGGCTGCTCCTGCACGGCGCGCCGGACGGGAGCACCACGCCGGTCGTGCGGGAGGTGTGGCTGACCGCCCTCGCCCCGGCCCCCGCGCCGACGACGCGACCGACCACCACCAGAACCTCCCCCAGCACCACGACGACGAGCACCACGACGACGAGGCCGACGACGACCCGGCCGGCACCGCCGAAGCCCGGACCGCCCCGGCCCGAGCGGCCGAAGCCGGGACCGCCCCCGACGACCACGACCACGACCCCGCCGAAGCCCGCTCCCCCGACGACCACCACGACGACCCCGCCGAAGCCCGCTCCTCCGACCACGACGACCACGACGACCCCGCCGGTCGCGGTTCCGCCGCCCGTCGTGCGCCGGTTCCGTCAGGTCGTGGCGGTGGCGACGACGACGACCACGACCACGACCACGACGCCACCGACACCGACCACCACCACCGCGACGCCCACCACCACGCCGGCGACCACCACGACCACGACCGCGCCGAACACCACCACCACCACCGCGACCACGGGGACCACCACGACCACGCCGAGCACCCCCACCGGCAAGACCCTGTGGAACGGCGCCATCGCCACGACGGGGCTGTCCGGGTTCAAGGACACGCCGTACAACATCACCGGGAGCTCGAGCGTCAAGGTCGTCGACGGGCCGCCGAAGGCGATCCGCTTCTCCGTGCCGTCGGGGTCGCAGCGCGCCGAGATCGAGCCGGACGTGCCCGAGTTCACCGAGGGCCAGACGCGCTGGTTCCGGCTCAGCTACGTGCTGCCGACGTCGTTCCCGACCGACCCGCAGGGCTTCCAGCTCGCCACGCAGTGGAAGAACGACGGGACCGGCTCCCCGCCGCTGGAGCTGCGCGTCGAGAAGGGCCGCTTCGTGCTCGGCGGCGGCTTCGGGCGGCCCGGCGGGTCACGCCTGTTCGCGACCGACATCGCGCCGGTGGTCACCGGGAGACCCGTGGACATCGTCGTCGGGATCACGTTCTCCGCCGACCCTGCGAAGGGGCGGGTCGACGTGTGGCTCGACGGCGTCCAGAAGATCGACGACTTCCGGCCGCCCGGCGGCACGCTCTACCCGGGCCTGCGGAGCTACTGGAAGGTCGGGCTCTACCGCGACACCGCCAACGCGGGCACCGCGACCGCCGACCTGCTCGCCGCCGCGATGGGGACGAGCTACGACGCGGTGCGCTGAGGGCCGGGCACGACGACGAGGGTGCCCTCGACCAGCCCGTCGATGACCTCCACCCCCTCGGGTCCGGTGAGCCCGACGAGGACGGGGCGGAGACGGACGCCGTCGGGGCCGCTCACCAGCACCGCCGACGTGGCCCCGGCCGGGCCCAGCGCCGCGACGGGCACGACGAGGACCCCGGCGTGCCGCGCGATGACCACGGCGACCTCGGCGGCCGCCCCGATGCGCGCCGTGGGCGGCAGCAGGGTGTCGACGACGAGGCCGTACCGCCCGTCGGGCCCGGGGGCAGGCGCGACGTCGGCGACCCGGCCCGGCACGTCGAGCCGGTCCGTCGGGGTGCCCTCGGGTCCCGCGCTGTCCACGGTGACCACGACGTCCTGACCGGGCACCACGCTCGCGACGTCCCGCGGCGCGAGGCCCGCCGCCACGACGAGCGAGCCGAGGTCGGCGAGGCGCACCGCGGGCGGTGAGGTGGCGGTGACCCGGTCGCCGGGGTGGACCGCGACGTCGGTGACCGTGCCGTCCTGGGGTGCGCGCAGCACCGTCGCGGCGAGCGTCCGGTCGGCGTCGGGCACCCCGGCGCGGTCCGTGGCGATCGCGGCGTCGAGCCGGGCGAGCCAGACCGGGTCGGGCACGGGCACGCGGGCGGCCGCGTCGCGGGCGCGCCGGTCGGCGTCCAGCGTCGCCGCCGCGGCGGCCGTGCGGGCCCGGGCGGTTCCGTCGTCGAGCGTCGCGAGGACGTCGCCCGCGCGCACCGGCGTGCCGACGCCGACCGCGACGGACTCGACGACGCCGTCGGCCGCGAAGGCGGGACTCGACGACGAGGCACTGGCGATGCTGCCCGTGGCGTGCACCTCCGCGGTCACGGTCCCGCGCACGACGGGCACGGCGACGACAGGCGCGACCGCGCCGTCGGCCCCGAGCACGAGCAGCCCGACGACCGCCGTGGCCACGACCAGTGCGAGGGCCCGGAGGACGCGACGTCGCCTGCGGCGGGGCGGTGGGGGCGGCCCCGCCGTCGCCGCGTTGGTTCCGCCGGCGGTGGCGGTCCCGGCGGAGGGCACGTCCGCACGGTAGTGACCGGCACGCCCGGCCCCGGGCAGGCAGGAACCCGTCGGCGTGTCACCCGATCGGGCGACGAGCGCCCAGGCCGTGGGCGGCTCTCCGCGCCGAGCCGTCGACCCTGCCCGATCGCACGGTCCGCACGGCCCGCCCCCCGCAGGTGCGACCGCGCCGCCGGACACGTCCCGCATCTGCGGATCACGGCCGCGACCTGCACGAACACGGCCCACCGGCACCGTCGCGACGCGGTTATCGTGGCGGTGATGACCATCCTCGACCTCGGCGTCCCGTCCGTGCCGGCGCCCGGCGCGGACCGTGCCGACACCTCGGACCGCCCCGGCGACGCCCGCCTGGTCGACCGCTTCGGCCGCGTCGCGACGGACCTGCGCGTCTCGCTGACCGACCGCTGCAACCTGCGCTGCACCTACTGCATGCCCGCCGAGGGCCTGGACTGGATGCCGACCGAGGAGGCGCTCACCGACGACGAGGTCGTGCGCCTCGTCCGGATCGCCGTCGCGGACCTCGGGGTTCGCGAGATCCGGTTCACCGGCGGCGAGCCGCTGCTGCGCCGCGGCCTCGAGGACATCGTCGCCGCGACCGCCGCGCTGCCCCAGCGCCCCGAGACCTCGGTGACCACCAACGGCCTCGGCCTCACCCGGCGGGCCCGCGGGCTCGCCGCCGCCGGGCTGGACCGCGTGAACGTCTCGCTGGACACGCTGCGCCCGGAACGGTTCGCCGAGATCACCCGCCGCGACCGGCTGCACGACGTCCTCGACGGCATGGCCGCTGCGCGCGACGCCGGCCTCACCCCGGTCAAGATCAACACCGTGCTCATGCCGGGACTCAACGACGACGAGGCACCCGACCTGCTGGCCTGGGCGCTCGCGGAGGGCTACGAGCTGCGCATCATCGAGCAGATGCCGCTCGACGCCGGACACTCCTGGCAGCGCGACCGCATGATCACCGCCGACCAGGTCCTCGCCTCGCTCTCCGAACGCTTCACCTTGACGCCGGACCCGGCCGAGCGAGGCGGCGCCCCCGCCGAGCGCTTCCTCGTGCCCGGGTACGTTCGACCCGACGGCGGCCCGGCGCGGGTCGGGATCATCGCCTCGGTGACCCGACCGTTCTGCGGCACCTGCGACCGGACGCGGCTCACCGCGGACGGCCAGGTCCGCACCTGCCTGTTCGCCCGGACCGAGAACGACCTGCGGGCCCTGCTCCGCGGCGGTGGCACCGACGAGGAGATCGCGGACGCCTGGCGCGTCGCGATGTGGGGCAAGAAGGCCGGCCACGGGATCGACGACCCCGGCTTCCTGCAGCCCGACCGACCCATGAGCGCGATCGGAGGCTAGAGCCGGATTGATGGCGTACCGAGTGACCAGCTCCCTGGAGACCCCCATCGGCCGCGTCGGCGCCACCCCCGCCGCCGGCACCGCGCCCGGGCGCGAAATCGCCCGGGCGAAGGGCGCGGCGGGCACACCCGCCCCAAACCGGGTGGTCCCAGGGGGGGCCCACGGCGC
>JAICLN010000187.1 GCA_025925615.1 Actinomycetospora sp.
AGAACACCTACGGCACCGGCAACTTCCTGTTGCTCAACACCGGCACCGAGCTGGTCCGCTCCAAGAACGGGCTGCTCAGCACCGTGTGCTACCAGTTCGGCGACCAGCCGCCGGTCTACGCGCTCGAGGGGTCGATCGCGGTCACCGGCTCGCTCGTGCAGTGGCTGCGCGACAACCTCGGGATGATCTCGTCGGCGCCCGAGGTCGAGACGCTGGCCGCCCAGGTCGAGGACAACGGCGGCGCCTACGTCGTGCCGGCGTTCTCCGGCCTGTTCGCCCCGTACTGGCGCTCCGACGCCCGCGGCGCGATCGTCGGGCTCACCCGGTACGTCAACAAGAACCACATCGCCCGGGCGGTGCTCGAGGCGACGGCGTTCCAGACCCGCGAGGTCATCGACGCCATGAACGCCGACTCCGGCGTGCCGCTGACCGAGCTCAAGGTCGACGGCGGGATGGTCGGCAACGAGATCCTCATGCAGTTCCAGGCCGACATCCTCGACGTGCCGGTGACCCGCCCGATCGTCGCGGAGACGACGGCGCTCGGCGCGGCCTACGCCGCGGGCCTCGCCGTCGGGTTCTGGTCCTCGGAGCAGGACATCCGCGACAACTGGGCCAAGGACAAGACCTGGACCCCGTCGATGGACGCCTCGACCCGCGACGGGCTGATGGGGCAGTGGCGCAAGGCGGTGACCCGGACGTTCGACTGGGCGTAGCTCCGGCCACCTAGTCCAGGTCGTCGTGCTGCATGAGCCGGCGACCCGCCTCGGTCACCGACCCGGAGAGCGACGGGTAGATCGAGAACGTGTGGGCGAGGTCGTCCACCGTGAGGTTGTTCTGCACGGCCATGGCCAGCGGCAGGATCAGCTCGCTCGCCACCGGCGCCACGATGACGCCGCCGATCACCACACCGGTCGCGGGCCGGCAGAACACCTTGACGAAGCCCCGGGAGACGGCCTGCATCTTGGCGCGCGGGTTCGTGCCGAGCGGCAGGAGCACCTCGCGCGCGGCGAACTCCCCCGACTCGACCTGCTCGTGCCCGATGCCGACCGTGGCGACCTCCGGGCGCGTGAACACCGCGGAGGCCACCGTCTTGAGCCGCAGCGGTCCGACGCCCTCCCCCAGCGCGTGCCACATCGCGATCCGGCCCTGCATGGCGGCGACCGAGGCGAGCGGGAGGAGCCCGGTGCAGTCGCCGGCCGCGTAGACGCCGGGGACGGAGGTGCGCGACACGCGGTCGACGTCGATGTGCCCGGACTCACGCAGCTCGAGCCCGATCGCGTCGCAGCCGAGGTCCTCGGTGTTCGGCACCGACCCGACGGTCATCAGCGCGTGCGACCCGGTCACCTCCCGACCGTCGGAGAGCGTGACCCGCACGCCGTCCGGGGTGGCGACGACCTTGTCCGCCCGTGAGCGCGGCTCGATCACCACGCCGCGCTCGGTGAAGACCTCCTCGAGCGTCGCCGCCGCGTCGGGGTCCTCGTGCGGGAGCACCCGGTCGCGGCTCGAGATCAGCGTCACCGGGACGCCGAGCTCGGCGTACGCGGAGACGAACTCGGCGCCGGTCACGCCGGACCCGACGACGACGAGGTGCTCGGGCAGCGACTCGAGGTCGTAGAGCTGGCGCCAGGTGAGGATGCGCCGGCCGTCGGGCACCGCGTCGGGCAGCACTCGCGGCGAGGCCCCGGTGGCGATGAGCGCGACGTCGGCGGTCACGACCTCGGTGCGTCCGTCGGCGTGCGAGATCTCGATGTCGTGGGTGGCGCTGTGGGCGTCGCTGGCCCGGAACCGCCCGCGCCCGTCGCAGATCCGGACCCCGGCGCGCTGCACCGTCGACCGGATGTCCGCCGACTGCGCCAGGGCCAGGCCCTTCACCCGCTCGTTCACCCGCGGGACGTCGACGACGGCGTCGTCGGAGTCGGCCTCGATCCCCAACTCGCTGTTGCGGCGGAAGCCCGCACGCACGCCGGCCGAGGCGATGAAGGTCTTCGACGGCACGCAGTCGTAGGCCACGCAGTTCCCACCGACGCTGTCCTCCTCGACGAGGACGACGTCGGCCTCGTGCTGGGAGGCGACGAGCGCCGCCTCGTACCCGGCGGGGCCGCCACCGAGGATCACGATGCGGGTCATGGGGAACGTCCTCCGTTTCGGTGCCGGCTCCGGGGCGGGATCGGGCCCCGGGTGGTGGTGCCGGGCGGTGGTGGGGTGCCCGAAGTGCCGGTCACGGACCATCCTGCCCGTTCGGCGTAACGCCGGTGCTTCCGACGTCGGTCGTGACCCCTCGTCGTGGCTACCCTGTCCGCCGTGCCGCTCTACGCCGCCTACGGGTCGAACATGGACCCCGCGCAGATGATGCAACGCGCGCCCCACTCCCCGGTCTCGGGGACCGGCTGGCTGGAGGGGTGGCGCATCACCTTCGGGGGCGAGGACCTCGGCTGGGAGGGCGCCCTGTCCACGGTGGTCGAGGACCCCACGTCGCGGGTCTTCGTCGTGCTGTACGACGTCAGCCCCCTCGACGTCGACCAGCTCGACCGCTGGGAGGGCGGCGAGCTCGGCATGCACAAGAAGCTGCGGCTGCGGATCCAGACGATGGACGGTCCGCAGTTGGCATGGGTGTACGTGCTCGACGCGTACGAGGGCGGCCTGCCCTCGGCCCGCTACATCGGCGTGCTCTCCGACGCCGCCGAGGCCGCGGGCGCCCCCGACGACTACGTGCAGGCGCTGCGCGAGCGGCCCTGCCGCTCGGTCGGGCCCGGCACCGCGACGTAGGCGCCGCGGCTCCCGGCCGGTCGCGGTCCGCCGGGTCCGCGCGGCCCGCCCGACCCCAATGATCGTCGAAACGACGAGGTCCTGGACGCCCAGCCCCCAGGACCTCGTCGTCCCGGTGATCATGGGTGCGAGCAGGACGACGGAGGCTGCCTCACCCGTGGTCGAGGGCACCTCACGCAGGCCTCCGGGGGCTCCGGGCTGCCTGACGTACCCCTCGTGCTGGCGGGCGACCTCAGCGGTCGAGGCCGGCCCGGCGCAAGGCGTCGGCCATCGCGCCGTTCGCGGCCGGCTTCCGGTCGCGATCGCCGCCGCCACGACGGCCGCCACCCGGGCCGCCCTCGGGCTTGCCGCCCTGGCCGTCCCGGGGCTTGCCGCCCTGGCCGCCCCGGGGCTTGCCCTGGCCCTCGCCAACGCGCCGCTCGCCGCCCTGGCCACCGGGCTCGTCGTCGAGCCGCAGCGTCAGCGAGATCCGCTTGCGCGGGACGTCGACGTCCAGGACCTTCACCCGCACCACATCGCCGGGCCCGACCACCGCACGGGGGTCGGACACGAACTCCCTCGACATCGCCGAGATGTGGACCAGCCCGTCCTGGTGCACCCCGACGTCGACGAACGCCCCGAACGCGGCGACGTTCGTGACCACGCCCTCCAGCACCATGCCCGGCGCGAGGTCGGTGATCTGCTCCACGCCCTCGGCGAAGGTGGCCGTCTCGAAGGCCGGGCGCGGGTCGCGGCCGGGCTTGTCGAGCTCGGCGATGATGTCGGTGACCGTCGGGATCCCGAAGGTGTCGTCGGTGAACGCCCGCGGGTCGAGCCGGCCGAGCAGCGCGGAGTTGCCGACCAGCGAGGCGACGTCCGTCCCGGTCTCCTCCACGATGCGCCGCACCACGGGGTAGGCCTCGGGGTGGACCCCGGAGCGGTCGAGCGGGTCGGCGGCGTCGGGGATGCGCAGGAAGCCCGCGCACTGCTCGAACGCCTTCGCGCCGAGCCGGGGCACCTTCGTCAACGCCGTGCGCGATCCGAACGGGCCGTGCTCGTCGCGGAACCCGACGATCGTCGTCGCGAGACCCGACGAGATGCCGGACACCCGGCGGAGCAGGGGTGCCGAGGCGGTGTTCACGTCGACGCCGACCGCGTTCACGCAGTCCTCGACCACGCCGTCGAGCGAGCGCGACAGCATCGTCGCGGACACGTCGTGCTGGTACTGCCCGACGCCGATGGACTTCGGGTCGATCTTGACGAGCTCGGCGAGCGGGTCCTGGAGCCGGCGGGCGATGGAGACCGCGCCCCGGATGGAGACGTCGAGGTCGGGCAGCTCCTTCGAGGCCTCCTCCGACGCCGAGTACACCGACGCGCCCGCCTCGGAGACCATCGCCGGGATGAGCCCGGGGGCCGCCTTCGCGAGCTCCTGGGCGAGCTTGTGGGTCTCGCGGGAGGCCGTACCGTTCCCGATGGCGACCAGTTCCACCCCGTGCGCCGTGGCGAGCCGGGCGAGGGTGGCCAGCGACCGGTCCCACTGGTTGCGCGGCACGTGCGGGTAGATCGTCTCGTGCGCGACGACCTTGCCGGTGCCGTCGACGACCGCGACCTTCACGCCGGTGCGCAACCCCGGGTCGAGGCCCATGGTCGGGCGGGCACCCGCGGGGGCGGCGAGCAGGAGGTCGCGCAGGTTGCCCGCGAACACACCCACCGCGCCCTCCTCGGCCACCTCGCGCAGTCGCACCCGCAGGTCGACCACGAGCCGGGACGAGATGCGGGTGCGCCAGGCCCAGCGGGCGACCCCGAGCAGCCACGGGTCCGCCGGGCGCCCGCGGTCCGCGATCCCGGCCGCCACCGCGATGCGGGCCTCGTAGGCCGAGGTGTCGCCGTCGTCGTCGGCCGAGCAGGGGTCGAAGGTCAGCGCCAGCACTTCCTCCGACTCGCCGCGCAGCAGCGCCAGGATCCGGTGCGAGGGCAGCCGGGTGAACGGCTGGTCGAACGCGAAGTAGTCGGAGAACTTGGCCGCCGTCGGGTCGTCCTCCTTGCCCTCGCGGGCGACGGCGACGACGCGGCCCCGGGTCCACATCCGCTCGCGGAGTTCGCCGACGAGGTCGGCGTCCTCGCCGAGGCGCTCGACGAGGATCGACCGCGCGCCCTCGAGCGCCGCGTCGGCGTCGGGCACGCCCTTCTCGGCGTCGACGAACGCGGCGGCAGCCGCCCGGGGCTCGACCGTGGGATCACCGAGCAGGCCGTCGGCCAGCGGCTCGAGGCCGGCCTCGCGGGCGATCATCGCCTTGGTGCGGCGCTTGGGCTTGTAGGGCAGGTAGACGTCCTCGAGGCGGCTCTTGGTCTCGGCGCCGAGGATCCGGGCGTGCAGCTCGTCGGTGAGCTTGTTCTGTTCCCGGACCGATTCCAGCACCGAGGCGCGGCGCTCCTCGAGCTCGCGCAGGTAGGTCAGCCGCTCCGCGAGGGTGCGCAGCTGGGCGTCGTCGAGCCCGCCCGTGGCCTCCTTGCGGTACCGCGCGACGAACGGCACCGTCGCCCCGCCGTCGAGCAGCTCGACGGCGGCGCGCACCTGCCCCTCGCCGACCTCCAGCTCCGTCGCGAGACGGCGCGGGACGGGCGGCAGCTCGGTGGGCGTAGCAGCAGCAGTCGCGGTCACGGGAGTCATCGTGCAACACCGCACCGACAACGTCGGCCGGCCCCGGCCCACGTCGTCGGGACCCGGTGTGGCAGGCCGAAGATCGACGGGGCTTTCCTCCCACTGGATGCAAGCAACGACGCTCCGCTTGCCTCCCGAGGGGGTACCGGACCGAGCCCTAGCCCTCCAGCGAGAGCAGCGCCGCCTGCACCATCGTCCGCACGCCCACCGGGAGCGCCCGCTCGTCGAGCTGGAACGTCGGCTGGTGGATGTCGGACTGCGGGCCCTCGCCGGACCACACGCCGAGCCGACCCATCGCCCCGGGCACGTGCTCGAGGTACCAGCCGAAGTCCTCGCCGCCGGAGGACTGCTCGGTGTCCACGGCCGCACCCGGTCCGGCCGCACGCTCCGCGGCGCGGCACAGCAGGTCGGCCGACACCGCGTCGTTGACGACCGGCGGGACCCCCCGACGGTGCTCGAGGACGTAGCCGACGCCGGTGGGCGCGAGCAGGGCGGTCACGAGCTGGCGCACGAGCGCCTCGAGCTCGTTCCAGGTGGCGTGATGCGCGGTGCGCAGCGTCCCGGAGAGCGTGCCGATCTCGGGCACCGCGTTCGCGGCGTGCCCGGCGTCGACCTGGCCCCAGACCAGCACCGTGCCCGACCGGGGGTCGACGCGGCGCGAGAGCAGGTCCGGCAGCCCGGTGATGACGGTGCCGAGCGCGTGCACGAGGTCAGCCGTGAGGTGCGGGCGCGAGGTGTGGCCGCCGGGCGAGGTGAGGCGCAGCTCGAGCATGTCGCAGGCCGAGGTGATCGGCCCGACGCGCGTCCCGACGTGACCGACCTCGAGCCGCGGGTCGCAGTGCAGCGCGAAGATGCGGTCGACGTCGGCGAGCCCGTCGGCGGCGATGACGTCGAGGGCACCGCCGGGCTGGACCTCCTCGGCGGGCTGGAACACCAGGCGCACCCGGCCGGGAAGCCGGTCGGCCACCGAGGCGAGCGCGAGACCGGCGCCGAGCAGCACCGAGGTGTGCGCGTCGTGCCCGCACATGTGCGCGACCCCCGGCACCTGCGAGACCCACGGGACGTCGGCGTGCTCGTGCAGCGGCAGCGCGTCCATGTCGGCGCGCAGCGCGACGGTGCGCGGCCCGGAGCCGATGTCGCAGATCAGCCCCGTGCCGGGCAGCAGCCGCGGCCGCAGGCCCGCCGACTCCAGGACGCGGGCGCAGAGGGCGGTGGTGGCGTGCTCGGCCCGGGCGAGCTCCGGGCGTGCGTGGATGGCGCGTCGCCAACCGACGACGTCGCCCACGTGCTCGGTGAGCCACGCGTCGAGCCATTGCGGACCGGTACCGCTCCCGAGGTCCGTCACGCCCTGTGCCTGCGTCGCACTCGGGTCGTCCGGGCGGGTCTGCAGCAGCGTCACCGTTCCACCTCCTCGCACCCCCGAACGGGTCCGTCCGGTGGCTCGTGTCACCAGCATGCCTCCGTCGGAGGGGCTCCCGGGGTCCCCGGACGCCGATGGCGGTGAGGGGTCTCGACGATGCTGTCAGTGGCGGAATCGTCGAACGCCGCCCGAGACGAGCGGCGGGTTGACGCAGGTCACCGGGTCAGCGGCCCGCAGACCCCGGTCGTCGCCCGACGAGCGGTCGCACAGCCCGTGACGGGGGGCGGGGTCGGGTTGTGCACCACCGATCAGCGGTGGGTGGTCCGGACGGGTGGGGCGGTGGTCACCGCAGACCGGGACGCCATCATGGGGGGTGTGAGTCCCCGCCCCGCCGAGACGCGCCGCCTGGTCGGGCGCTACCGCCTGGACTCCGAGCTCGGGCGGGGCGCCATGGGCACGGTGTGGTCGGCGTACGACGAGGTCCTGCACCGTCCGGTCGCGGTCAAGGAGGTGCGGCTCTCGCTGGTGCCGGTCTCCGAGCGGGCCATCGTGCGGGAGCGGACGCTGCGCGAGGCGCGGGCGACCGCGATGCTCAGCCACCCCAACGTCGTCACCCTCTACGACGTCGTCGAGGTCGACTCCGAGCCCTACGTCGTCATGGAGCTGCTGCCCTCGCGCAGCCTCGCCTCCTACATCGCCGATGCCGGGACGCTCAGCCAGGGCGAGACCGCCGAGATCGGTTCCGCGGTCGCGTCCGCGCTCATGACCGCCCACCGCGCCGGCATCACCCTCCGCGACGTCAAGCCCGGCAACGTGCTCATCGGCACCGACGGCCAGATCAAGCTCACCGACTTCGGGATCGCCCGCAACGCGGCCGAGTCGTCGATGACGCAGACGGGCACGGTGCTCGGCTCGCCGCCCTACATCGCGCCCGAGGTGGCGATGGGCCGCGCGGTCGGTCCGCCGGCGGACCGGTGGGGGCTCGGCGCGACACTGTTCGCCTGCCTCGAGGGCCGGCCGCCCTACGACGCGGGCGACCCGGTCTCCACGGTGTCCGCCGTCGTCCACGGCGACATCCCCCGGCCGACGGGTCACGGCCCGGTCCAGGACGTCGTGCGCGGGCTGATGGTGAAGGACCCGACGCTGCGCATGCCGCTGCCCGCGGTGCGCCGGCGGTTGCGTCCGCTCATGGCCGACCCCGAGGGCCCGATGCTCTCCGCGCCGCCCGCCCCCGCGACGACGGAGTTCCGCCTCCCGCAGGCGTCGCGCTCCGGCGACGCCCCGCGCTCCGGTCTGCTCCCCACCCAGGGCCGCAGCGGGACGCTCGTCGAGGGCGTCCAGCCCGCCGACGAGCGCCCGCGGCCGGTCAGCCCCACTCCCAGCCCGGCGCCCCGCCAGCCGTCGCCCACACCGCCCGCCGCCCGCACCGCCCCGCTTATCGGCGGGCCCGCCGGCGACGCCACCCCCGCGGAGGACGCCGACCCCCGGGACGCCGCCGCGGCACCCTCCGAGGCCGAGGCGCCGGAGAGCGCCGGCACGGACGAGGACGGCG
>JAICLN010000007.1 GCA_025925615.1 Actinomycetospora sp.
CCAGGGGTGGCGCTCGCCGACCGGGAGCTGGTTGCAGAACTCGACGGTGCGCCGCACCTCGTCGATGACGGAGAAGTCGATCTGCGGGTCGATGCCCTGGCTGAACAGGTTCATGCCCAGGGTCACGAGGCAGACGTTGCCGGTGCGCTCGCCGTTGCCGAACAGGCAGCCCTCGACGCGGTCGGCGCCGGCCTGCACGCCCAGCTCCGCCGCGGCCACACCGGTGCCGCGGTCGTTGTGCGGGTGCAGCGACAGGATGATCGAGTCGCGGCGGGCGAGGTTGCGGTGCATCCACTCGATGGAGTCCGCGTAGACGTTCGGGGTCGCCATCTCCACCGTCGCCGGCAGGTTGACGATCATCGGCTTCGCCGGCGTCGGCTCCCAGACGTCGCCGACGGCGTCGACGATCTCCTTGGCGTAGGAGAGCTCGGTGCCCGTGTAGGACTCGGGCGAGTACTGGAAGCGCCAGTCCGTGCCCGGACGCTTCTCCGACTCCGAGCGCACCAGCTTCGCGGCGTCGACCGCGATCTTGGTGATGCCGTCGCGGTCGGAGCGGAAGACGACGCGGCGCTGCAGGATCGACGTCGAGTTGTACAGGTGGACGACGGCGGAGTGCACGCCCTCCAAGGACTCGAAGGTCCGCACGATCAGCTCGGGCCGGGCCTGGGTCAGGACCTGGATGCGGACGTCGGCCGGGATCGCGTCCTGGGAGATGATCTCGCGGACGAAGTCGTAGTCCGTCTGCGAGGCGGCCGGGAAGCCGACCTCGATCTCCTTGTAACCCATGCGCACCAGCAGGTCGAACATGCGGCGCTTGCGGGCGGGCGACATCGGGTCGATCAGCGCCTGGTTGCCGTCGCGCAGGTCGACCGCGCCCCACAGCGGGGCCTTGGTGATGACCGTGTCCGGCCAGGTGCGGTCGGGTACCGAGACCTTCTCGACGACGTCGGCGAACGGCTTGTACCGGGCGACCGGCATCCGGCTGGGTCGCTGGGTGTTCCAGAACGGCTGCTCGGCGGGGATCTCGCCGTCGGGGTGGACGACGGTGCTGCGGATGTCGCCGATCGGTCCGTCCGGCATCGACGTGGACATGCTCATGGTGGGTGCTCTCCGTGCGGCGGTGCAGGGACCCGGGCGGGGGGCCCGGGAGGCGACCGGCGAGCACGCATCACCCGCGGCGGGGAGCCGGTCTCGGTCAGGCCCCGCCGCGGCTGGGAAGGAGCAGCACGCGCGACATCGGCTCCACGGTAGACCCCTCGGGCCTGGTCGAGGCAAGCGGCGCCCGGGGAGACGAGTCGCCTCCCACCGCTGGGCGAACGTCGTGACCGCTGGTCACGGGTCGACTACCACCGAGTAGGCGGACGTGCCATGATCTGCGTCATGTCGCAGGACGCCGAGACCGGTCAGCAGCGCAAGGCGAGCACCCAGCAGGACCTGCGGGCCCTCGCGAGCAAGTCCCTGACCCTCGTCGCCTCGGTCGTCCGGATCCTGACGGTCATCTTCGCGGCGATCCTCGTCATCCACGTGGTGCTGACGGTGGCCTCGGCCAACCCGACCAACGGCATCACCACGTTCTTCGCCAGCGCGGCGAACAACCTGACCCTCGGCATCGGCGATCTCTTCCTGCCGGCCGACGAGTCGCTCAAGGTGATCCTGAACTACGGCCTCGCCGCCGTCGTGTGGCTGGTCATCGGCGTGATCATCGCGCGCATCCTCAACGCGCTCGCGCCCTGACGGGGCCCGCACCACATCTCCGGGACACCGGGGAGCGCTCGGCTAGGGTGGAGGGCCGGTTCGGCGTGCCGGACCGAGGTCCGAAAGTAGCCCGGAGAGCCGGAGGTCGGTGGCGGTGGCGCTCGTCGTCCAGAAGTACGGCGGGTCGTCCGTCCAGTCGGCCGAGCGCATCAAGCGTGTGGCCGAGCGCATCCTGCGCGCCCGCAAGGACGGCAACGACGTCGTCGTGGTCGCCTCCGCGATGGGCGACACGACCGACGAGCTGACCGACCTCGCGATGCAGGTGCACCCCAGCCCGCCGCCGCGCGAGATGGACATGCTCCTGACGTCGGGTGAGCGCATCTCGAACGCGCTCCTCGCGATGGCGATCAACGCCCTCGGTGGGCGCGCGAGGTCGTTCAGCGGGTCCCAGGCCGGGATGATCACCACCGGGAAGCACGGCGACGCCCGGATCCTCGACGTGACGCCGGGGCGCATCCACGCCGCGCTGTCCGAGGACGGGATCGCGCTCGTCGCGGGCTTCCAGGGCGTGAGCGCGGACTCCAAGGAGATCACCACGCTCGGCCGCGGCGGCTCGGACACCACGGCCGTCGCGATGGCGGCGGCGATGAAGGCCGACGTCTGCGAGATCTACACCGACGTCGACGGGGT
This sequence comes from Actinomycetospora sp., assembly GCA_025925615.1. Classification (GTDB taxonomy): domain Bacteria; phylum Actinomycetota; class Actinomycetes; order Mycobacteriales; family Pseudonocardiaceae; genus Actinomycetospora. The sequence continues at coordinate 2,386 of JAICLN010000007.1, forward strand.
GTACTCCGCCGACCCGCGCATCGTTCCCGACGCCAAGCTGCTCGAGACCATCACCTACGAGGAGATGCTCGAGATGGCGGCGTGCGGGGCCAAGGTGCTGCACCTGCGCGCGGTGGAGTACGCGCGCCGCGAGGGCGTCCCGCTGCGGGTGCGCTCGTCGTACACCGACCAACCCGGCACCACGATCGTCGGGTCCATCGAGGAGCTCAGCGTGGAACAGGCCGTCCTCACCGGGGTGGCGCACGACCGGTCCGAGGCCAAGGTGACCGTCGTCGGCGTCCCCGACCAGCCCGGCTTCGCCGCCCGGATCTTCCGGGCCGTGGCCGACGTCGACATCAACATCGACATGGTCCTGCAGAACGTCTCGCACCTGAGGACGGGCAAGACCGACGTGACCTTCACGCTCCCGGTCAAGGACGGCCCGAAAGCGGTCGACGCGCTCGCCGCGGTCCGGGCCGAGGTCGGCCACGAGGAGGTCATCTACGACGAGCACGTCGGCAAGGTGACCCTGGTCGGCGCGGGGATGCGCAGCCACCCCGGGGTGACGGCGACGTTCTGCGAGTCCCTCGCCGAGGCCGGCGTGAACATCGAGATGATGAACACCTCGGAGATCCGCATCTCGGCGCTCATGCGCGACACCCAGCTCGACGATGCCGTCCGTGCGCTGCACGAGGCCTTCGACCTCGGCGGCGACACCGAGGCCGTCGTCCACGCCGGAACGGGACGGTGAATCGATGACCACCCTCGCCATCGTCGGGGCCACCGGTGCGGTCGGCTCCGTCATGATCGACATCATTGATGCCCGCGCGTCGGTGCCGTGGTCGGAGATCCGGCTGATCGCCTCGCCGCGCTCGGCCGGCCGCCGGCTCACCGTCCGGGGGGAGTCCCTCGAGGTCGTCGCGCTGTCCCCGGAGGCCTTCGACGGCGTCGACATCGCGATGTTCGACGTCCCCGACGAGGTCAGCGCCACGTGGGCGCCGATCGCGGTCGAGCGCGGAGCGATCGCCGTCGACAACTCCGGCGCCTTCCGCATGGACCCCGACGTGCCGCTCGTGGTGCCCGAGGTGAACGCGGCCGCCGCGCACACCCGGCCCAAGGGCATCGTCTCCAACCCGAACTGCACGACGCTGTCGATGATGGCCGCGATCGGAGCCCTGCACCGGGCGTTCACCCTCACCTCGCTCGTGGTCGCGTCCTACCAGGCGGCCTCCGGCGCCGGCCAGGACGGCATCGATCGGCTCCAGGCCGAGATCTCGGCGGTCGCGGGCAAGGGCGTCGGCAACCGTGCGGGCGACGTGCGCGAGGCGCTGTCCGCGGCCGGCCTCTCCGACGAGTCCCCCTTCCCCGCGCCCCTGGCCCTCAACGTGGTGCCGTGGGCCGGTTCCTGGCGGGACGGCGGGTGGTCGTCGGAGGAGCTGAAGGTCCGGAACGAGTCCCGCAAGATCCTCGGCATCGACGACCTCAAGGTCTCGGCGACCTGTGTCCGCGTCCCGGTCGTGACCACCCACGCGCTGGCCGTCCACGCGACGTTCGGCTCGCCGGTGGACGTCGAGACCGCGCGCCAGGTGTTCGCCGCGCAGCCGTCGATCGTGCTCGTCGACGAGCCGCGGGAGGGCCGCTTCCCGACCCCCGCCGACGTCGTCGGGGAGGACCCGACCTACGTCGGGCGCATCCGTCAGGCGCTGGACTTCCCGGACACGCTCGACTTCTTCGTGTGCGGGGACAACCTGCGCAAGGGCGCGGCGCTCAACACCTACGAGATCGCCGAGGAGCTCGTCCGCTCCTGATCGCCGGTTCCGGCGTGATGATCGCCAGGATGACGAGGTCCTGGAGGCCCCGCGGCCACGGGCTCGTCATCTTGGTGATCTTCGAGGACACGCCGCGCTTTTCTTGACTGGTTCCAGTCTCGGTGGCACCGTGGAGCCATCATGATGATCGGCAGCGGGCACCCGGACGGCGCCCCGGACGTCGTCGCCCGAGACCCGCGGCACGACATCGGGGACGCCGCCACGGCACTGCGACTCGCAGGTCTGCGGGTCACGGCGCCGCGGCGCGCGGTCCTCGCCGCACTGGCCGACCAGCCGCACTCCTCGGCGGACGCTGTGGCCACTGCGGTCCGCGCGCAGCTCGGATCGGTGTCGACCCAGGCGGTCTACGACGTCCTCGCGGCGTGCGTGGACGCCGGCCTGGTGCGGCGCATCGAGCCGGCGGGTTCGGCGGCGCGGTACGAGACCCGCACCGGCGACAACCACCACCACGTCGTGTGCCGGTCGTGCGGACGGACGGCGGACGTCGACTGCACCGTCGACGAGCGCCCGTGCCTGACCCCGTCGGACGACGGCGGCTTCGTGATCGACGAGGCGGAAATCGTGTTCTGGGGGCTCTGCCCCGCATGTCGGGCCACCCCGAGCGGGTAACCCGCCTGCCCACCACCGATCCGTCTTCCACCACCAGGAGAGGTGCCAGTGACTTCCGCGAAGGACCAGGCCACCACGGCCACCACAGATTCCGGCATCCCGGTCGAGAGCACCGAGTACTCGGTCACCCTCGGCCAGGACGGCCCGCTGCTGCTCCAGGACCACTACCTGATCGAGCAGATGGCGAACTTCAACCGGGAGCGCATCCCGGAGCGCCAGCCCCACGCCAAGGGCAGCGGCGCCTTCGGGCGCTTCGAGGTCACGCAGGACGTCAGCCGGTACACGAAGGCGGCCGTCTTCCAGCCCGGCGCGACGACGGAGACCGCGGTGCGGTTCTCCACCGTCGCCGGCGAGCGCGGCAGCCCCGACACCTGGCGCGACCCCCGCGGTTTCTCGGTGAAGTTCTACACCGACGAGGGCATCTTCGACCTGGTCGGCAACAACACGCCGGTGTTCTTCATGCGTGACCCCATGAAGTTCCAGCACTTCATCCGGTCGCAGAAGCGCCGCGCGGACAGCGGGCTGCGCGACAACGACATGCAGTGGGACTTCTGGACCCTCTCGCCGGAGTCGAAGCACCAGGTCACCTGGCTCATGGGTGACCGGGGCATCCCGAAGACCTGGCGCCACATGAACGGCTACTCCAGCCACACCTACATGTGGATCAACGCCCAGGGCGAGGAGTGCTGGGTCAAGTACCACTGGAAGACCGACCAGGGCATCGACTTCCTGACCCAGGAGGACGCCGACCGGCTCGCGGGTGAGGATGCCGACTACCACCGGCGGGACCTGTTCGAGGCCATCCAGCGGGGCGAGTACCCGAGCTGGACCCTGCACGTCCAGATCATGCCGTTCGAGGACGCGAAGACCTACCGGTTCAACCCGTTCGACCTGACCAAGGTGTGGCCGCACGGCGACTACCCGCTGCAGGAGGTCGGGCGGATGACGCTCGACACCAACCCGGTCGACTACCACACCCAGATCGAGCAGCTCGCCTTCGAGCCCAACGCCTACCCGTCGGGGCTGGGCCTCTCGCCGGACAAGATGCTGCTGGCCCGCGGCTTCTCCTACGCCGACGCGCACCGGGCGCGGCTCGGGGTCAACTACAAGGAGATCCCGGTCAACGCGCCGAAGAGCCCGGTGCACAACTACACGTTCGCCGGCAAGGGACGCATCACCAACAAGCCCGACCCGGTGTACGCGCCCAACTCCAAGGGCGCGCCGTGGGTCGGCGCGGACGCGACGCGTCAGCCACCGACGTGGTACGCCGACGGGGACATCCAGCGGGCCGCGTACACGCCGCATCCGGAGGACTCCGACGAGGGCCAGGCCCGCACGATGATGCTGGAGGTCTGGAACGACGAGCAGCGTGACCGCTTCGTGAACAACGTCTCCGGCCACCTCGCGGCCGGCGTCGGCGAGGACGTCCTGGAGCGCGCGTTCGAGTACTGGCGCTCCATCGACCAGACCATGGGTGAGCGCGTCGAGGCGAAGGTGCGCGAGCTCAAGGGGCAGGAGCAGAAGGTCCTCTCGCAGAGCTGAGGTCCTTCCCGACGCGGCCCGTCCCCCACCGTCGGGGGGCGGGCCGTTCGGCGTCGGTCGACGGTCCGCCCGGCCGTCAGTAGACTGGAGTCATTCCAGAAAACCTCGTGAAGGAGTGCAGCAGCATGGCCACCACACCGATCACCGGCCCGCTGGCGGACGAGGCCAGGCAGACGGTCGGCACGGTCCTGCAGGACACGCTGGCCGACTACCTCGACCTGTCGCTCGTCGGCAAGCAGGCGCACTGGAACGTCGTCGGGCGCACGTTCCGCGACGCGCACCTGCACCTCGACGAGCTGGTGACGCTGGCGCGTGACGACGCCGACGCCGTCGCCGAGCGGGCCGCCGCGCTGGGCGTCTCGCCCGACGGCCGCGCCGCCACGGTCGCCAAGACCTCCGGCGTGGAGTCGTTCGACGAGGGATGGCGCTCGGTCGAGGAGGTGGACGCCGCGATCGTCGCCGTCCTGGCCTCGTTGATCTCGCGGATGCGCGAGCGGATCGCCGTCACCGGCGAGCCCGACCCCGTGACGCAGGACCTGCTCATCTCCCAGACCGCGAAGCTCGAGGAGGCCCACTGGATGTGGCAGGCCAAGACGGCCTGACCGCCGGCTTCTGACCGGAGGGCCCCCTCCCTCGATCTGTTCGAGCGAGGGGGCCCTCCGGTCGTTCCGGGATCAGTACCTGGTGTCCGCGCCCGGGGCGAAGTAGTGGCCCTCGTCGAGGTCCTCGATCAGACCCGGGCCGCTCGGCGTCCACCCGGTGAGCTCGCGGGTGATCGCGCTCGACGCCGGGCTGTCGAGGGTGACGAACCCGGCGAGGAAACCGAACTGTTCCTCCGCGTCCTCGGGGGCGATTTGCTGCACCGGGATGTCCAGCCCGCGCCCGATCGCCTCCGCGATCTCGCGGATCGGCAGCCCCTCGTCGTGGACGGCGTGCAGCACGGACCCGGCCGGCGCGACCTCGATCGCGAGGCGGAAGAGCCGGGCGGCGTCGGAGCGGTGGACGGCGGTCCAGCGGGTCGCCCCCCTATCGGCGTGCTCGGTTGCATTCCCGAGGTACCCGGCCACGCCGCGGCGCCGGGCACCGGTGATCAGGGTCGGGACGAACCCGGCGTCGCCCTCGCCGTGCACGGTCGGCGAGAGCCGGACGACCGAGCTGCGGATCCGCGGGGCGAGGCCCAGGACGGCGTCCGTCGACGCCTGGCGTCCGGCCGCCATGCTGTCGGCCGATGGGGCGTCGTGCTCCGTGGCCGGGACCCCGCCGCGCGCCAACCCCAGGACCCCGCCGGCGATGGTCAGTGCGCCCCCGTCGGGGAGACCCTCGCCGAGGGCCCGGACGGCCGCGACGTCGGATCCGACGGCGTCGGCGAAGCCGCCCGAGAACGCGATGTCGTGCTTGAAGGCCAGGTGGACGACGGCGTCGGACGCGGCGGCGGTCTCGCGCAGCAGGTCGAGGTCGTCGAGCCCGCCGCGGACCACAGAGACGCCCGCGGCCTCGAGCGCGGCCGCCGAGGCGTCCGAGCGGGCGAGCCCGGTGACCGTGTGCCCGGCCGCGAGGAGCTCCGGGACGACCGCGGAGCCGATCCAGCCGGACGCGCCGGTGACGAACACGTGCATGATGTCTCCCAGGAACGATGTCAGCGACTGACATGAGCGTAGCACTCGATGTCAGACACTGACATCACTAGGATGACGTCATGGGTCGCTGGGTGCCGGGTGCGCGAGGGCGTCTGCAGCGCGTGGCCTTCGAGCTCTTCGCCGAGCGCGGGTTCGAGCAGACGACGGTCGCGGAGATCGCGGCTCGGGCCGGTCTGACCGAGCGGACCTTCTTCCGGCACTTCGCCGACAAGCGCGAGGTCCTCTTCGCGGGGCAGGACGAGCTGACCGCGCAGGTCGTCGGGGCCCTCGCCGCCGCTCCCGCGGAGCTCTCCGCGCTCGACGCCGCGGCGATCGCGGTCGAGGCGTCGACGGAGGTCCTCGGGGACCGCCCCGACGGACCCCGTGCCCGGCAGACGGTCATCGACGCCCACCCCGAACTGCGCGAGCGGGAGCTCATCAAGATGGAGGGCCTCGTCGCGGCGATCGCCGACGGGCTCCGCGACCGCGGGGTGCCCGCCGGCGCGGCGGCCCTGGCCGCGTCGAGCGCCGTCGCCGTCTTCCGGATGGGCTTCGAGCGCTGGATCACCGCTGAGGACGGCGCCATGCTCGACGCGTGCATCCGGCAGGCGCTCGTCGAGCTCCGCCAGGTGGCTGCCGCCCCGTGACCACTGATCCGCCCTCAGGGCGGACCAGTGCTCACCAGCGCGGAGCGCACCCGGACGGCGCTCCCCGCCGCGGCCCCCGCGGCGAGGACGCGCTCGAGCGCGGCCGCGAACGCGTCGTCGTACGCCGGGTCCGACGGGGTCGCCCCACCGAGCCCGAGCCGCAGGTCGGAGGCCCGATGTAGAGCCCGTCCACGCCCGGAGTGGCGGCGATCTCCTTGACGTGCGCGAGCCCCGCGGCCGTGTCGATCATCGGCAGGCAGAGCACGGTGGCGTCCGTCTCGGCCGGCGTCGTCGGGAAGCGCAGCTCTGCGCCCACCGGCCCCATCGAGCGATGCCCCACCGGCGGTTACCGGCACGACGCGACCGAGTCGCGGGCGTCCGCCGCCGAGTTCATCATCGGGACGATCACGCCCGCGGCGCCGACGTCGAGCGCCTGGGCCGATCCAGAACTGGTGGTTGTGCACTCGGCGTGTCGCTCACCAGGCGCGATGTCAGCCCTTCCCGTCTGAGCAGGCAAAACGTTCCCGTTCTTACGCGTGGGTGAGCGTCGTTGCCCGTCCTCAGGTGTACCGCCGTACGTACCGCTCCCACCTCCCGCCACAACGAGACACAGAGCGCAGTAGCGAGGACGGCCCCGTCCTCGCGGACACTCCATGAGCACTGCCCGAGCCCTTGAGGGCTTCCTCAGCGGGGTTCAAGTCGAGCTCCCGCACCACCGGCAGTTCAAGACTTCGTCAAGAATCGCGCGAATGATGCAGAAATGTTAGGTCCGCTGGAGCAACCTCGGAACGCGAAGCGGATTTTTCCCCAACACCGGTCTATGGTCGGCGCCGCGTGCGGGCTGACCCGTTACCCCCTAGGGCCAACCCGCGCGGGCTCCGGCGCACCACCACCCCCCCGTGCTGCGCCGGAGCCGCCTTATTGTTGACGGCTAAGCGACCATTCCAAACGTTAGTGATCGTTAGTGGGCTGAACAGACGCACCGGTTTCCACACGGTGAGCCTGCGGGCGGTCGATCGAGGACGGCCCTCGCCTCCCGCACCGTCTGAGGTGAGAGTTCGCAGGTCCGGGGCCCGTAGTGGGGCTGGGGTGGGCACCGACCATGACAGGTCGCGGTGGTCGAGCCACCACGTAGCCGCAGACGGTCCTCATCCCGCCGCGCAGCATGTCCGCGAGCACCGTCACCCGTCCTCGGTGATCGGCAGCGACAGGCCCAGCGCCCGCCGCACGAACGCGATCTCCGCGGCGGTGTGCCGCAGCGTCTCCGCGACGACCAGCGAGCCGTGGCCGGCGTCGTAGCGGATCATCGCGTACTCCTTCCCGCGCTCGGCGAGCCCGTCGAGGTAGTTGTCGATCTGCCGGATCGGGCAGCGCGGGTCGTTCTCGCCGGCCAGCACGAGGACCGGCGCGGACACCTCGTCGAGGTAGGTCAGCGGCGACGCGGTCCGGTAGACCTCCGGCACGTCGGTGGGGGAGCCCCCGAAGAGCGAGCGGTCGAACGCGCGCAGCGGCTCCATCTCGTCGGAGTAGGCGGCGATGTAGTCCGCGACCGGGACGCCCGCGCAGCCCACCGCCCACCGCTGCGGCTGCACCCCGAGCCCGAGCAGCGTCAGGTACCCGCCCCACGACCAGCCCTCGAGCACGCACGCGGCGGGGTCCGCGAGCCCGGACTCCACGGCCCAGGCCTGCACGACGGCGACGTCCTCGAGCTCGGTGGTGCCGGGGCGGCCCTCGATGGCGTCGCGCCAGACCGAGCCGTAGCCCGACGAGCCGCGGTAGTTCACGTGCACCACGGCGAACCCGGCGTCGAGCCAGACGGCGCGGACCGCGGAGTACCGGTCCTCGTCGGCGGCCTGCGGCCCGCCGTGGATCATGAACAGCGTCGGGACGGGGCCCGACGTCCCCTCGGGCCGCGCGTAGAGGGCGTGCACGTCGCCGCCGGGGCCGGGCACCCACGCGTCGTCGAGCCGCACCGACGGCGCTGGTCGGTCACCAGGAGGTGTGAGGAGCACCTCGTCGGTCCCGTCGGGACGCAGCACCCGCACCGACGACGGCTGCTCCGCCGAGGACCACCCGTACTCGATCGAGCCGTCGGGTCGGACGTCCGCGCCCCCGACCGAGCCCGCGGCGGTCGGCAGGTCGCGCAGCTCGCCGGAGACGAGGTCGTAGCGGTGCAGCGTGGTGCGCCCGGCGCGGGTGTGCGCCACGAGCAGCGCGGACGCGTCCGGGTAGAAGCCGGCCGAGATGTCGCCGGGCAGGTCGATGTCGACCTCGGTCTCCGTCCCGGTCACCGGGTCCCAGATCAGCACCTCGTCCCGGCCGCGGCGTTCGTGGCCGACCAGCAGCCGGCTGTCGCCCGCCACCGGGGCGAACTCGATCGGGTCCAGGCCCTTGCCCTCGCCGTCGTACAGGTCGGCGACCGCGGACCCGTCCTCGACCCGCAGTACCCGGATCGCCGGGTGGCGGGAGTCGCCGTGCTCGGAGTGCGAGATCGCCAGCAGCGTCTCGTCACGGGAGAGCCCGCCGATGCCCGCGTCCTCGGTGTGCTCGTAGACGGTGCGCAGGGCGGCGTCGCCGACCGCGACGGCGAGCGTGGACCCGTCGTCGGTGGACCAGCCGATGGCAGTGGTGGTGCGCCCCAGGTCCAGGCCCGCGGGGTAACCGCGGGCGGCGCCGGCGACGGCCGGCTCGGCCGTCGCGTTGTTTCCCGGGTCGAGCTCCCCTATCGGCGTGCTCCCCTGACTGCTCCGTCTCCCGCCGGCGACGAACGGCTCGCGGACCCACGTGCCGAACTCGTCGCCGTCGGTGTCGTCGAACCACCAGATGTCCGCGCCGTCCACCGAGACCGTGGCGCCGCGGGTGCCGTTCGGGCGGTCGGTCACCTGCCGGTGGGCGTCGGCGTCCCGGTCCCAGGCGTAGACCTCCCAGGTGCCGCTGGCGTTGGAGGAGTAGACGCTGCGGGCGGTGGCGTCGCGCGCCCAGTCCGGCACCGAGATCCGGGCGGCGGTGAACCGGCCGCGCCAGCGGGCCTCCGCGGCGGCATCGGCGAACAGGGGCTCGGGGACGTCCACCGTGGGGTCGGTGCGCTGCGGGCTCTCGGTGACCACACCGGAGATGATGCCTGTTCCGGACCCGGCCGCCCGAAATCGTCGGGACGGCGGACTGGCGAGTACACGCGGAACGAGGAATCTTCTCGGGCGTGGCGAGCGACGAAAGTGCCGGCGGGACGCGTCCGGTGGGGCGCATCGCGATCATCAACCGGGGCGAGGCGGCCGTCCGGTTGATCCATGCGGTGCGTGACCACAACGCCGAGCGGAGCCCTGACGACCCGATCCGGACCATCGCGCTCTACACCGACGCGGAGCCCGCGGCGATGTTCGTCCGCGAGGCCGACGTGGCGTACTCGCTCGGGGCGGCGGCCGACCGGCCCTACCTGGACCACGACCGCCTCGAGGCCGCGCTGCTCGCGACCGGCGCCGACGCGGTGTGGGTCGGGTGGGGCTTCGTCGCGGAGGACGCGGACTTCGCGGCGCGGTGCGAGCGGCTGGGCATCACCTTCGTGGGCCCGAGCGCGGACGCGATGCGCCGACTCGGCGACAAGATCGGGGCGAAGCAGCTCGCCGAGGAGGTCGGCGTCCCGGTCGCTCCGTGGAGCGGCGGGGCGGTCGACTCGCTCGACGACGCCGTCGAGGCCGCCGGGCCCATCGGCTACCCGCTCGTGCTCAAGGCCGCCGCGGGCGGCGGCGGGCGCGGGATCCGGCTGCTCCGGTCCTCCGACGAGCTCCGCGAGGCCTACCAGCCCACGCGCGACGAGGCCCGGCGCGCGTTCGGGAGCGACGTCGTCTTCCTCGAGCAGCTGGTCACCGGGGCGCGGCACGTCGAGGTGCAGGTCATCGCCGACGCGCACGGCACCGCCTGGGCGCTCGGGGTGCGCGACTGCTCGGTGCAGCGGCGCAACCAGAAGGTGATCGAGGAGTCCGCCTCGCCCCTGCTGAGCGACGAGCAGACCGCGCTGCTGCGCGACTCCGCGGAGCGGCTCGCCGTGGCCGTCGGCTACTGCGGCGCGGCCACCGTGGAGTTCCTCTACCGCCCCGACGACGAGACCTTCGCGTTCCTCGAGGTCAATACCCGCCTCCAGGTCGAGCACCCGGTGACCGAGATCACCACCGGCACCGACCTGGTGCGCCTGCAGCTGCACGTGGCCCAGGGCGGCCGGCTCACCGACGTCGGCGACCGGCCTCCCGAGGTGGGGCACGCCGTCGAGGCCCGGCTCAACGCCGAGGACCCGGACCGCGACTTCGCGCCCTCGCCGGGGCGCATCGAGCTCCTCGACCTGCCCAGCGGGCCGGGCGTCCGCGTCGACACCGGGGTGAGCCGCGGCGACGTCATCCCCTCGGAGTTCGACTCGATGATCGCGAAGATCATCGCCAGCGGGCGGACCCGGGACGAGGCCCTGGCCCGGTTGCGCCGGGCGCTGGCCGAGACCGCCGTCGTCATCGAGGGCGGCGTCAGCAACAAGAGCTTCCTGCTCGACCTGCTCCACCGGCCCGAGGTGATCGACGGGTCCGCCGACACCGGCTGGATCGACCGGGTGCGGGCCGAGGGCGGCCTGCGCGAGGAGCGCGACGCCGGCACCGCCCTGGTCGCGGCGGCCGTCGAGGCCTACGAGAGCGAGGAGCTCGTCGACGTCGCCCGCCTGCTCGAGACCGCCCGCGGCGGCCGGCCGTACGTCCAGCATCGCACCACGCGCCCGTTCGACCTGACCCTGCGGGGCCGCAGCCACCGGCTCGAGGTGTCCCGGGTCGGCGCCCGCCGCTTCCGCGTCACCGTCGCGGGCGAGGACGCGCCCCACGAGCTGCACGTCGAGGTCCTCCCGCTCGACGCCCACCACAGCCGGCTGGTCCTGGGCGGGCGCCCGCACCGCGTGCTGTCCGCGACCCACGGCCCGGTCCACTTCGTCGAGGTGGACGGGGTCGCACACCGGGTCGGTCGCGACGAGGGCGGCGTGGTCCGCGCCCCCGCCCCGGCGCTCGTGGTCGCGACGCCGGTCGCGGTCGGCGACGAGGTGGCGGCGGGCACGCCGGTGCTCGTCCTCGAGTCGATGAAGATGGAGACCCAGCTCCACGCGCCGTTCGCGGCGGTGGTGAAGGAACTGCACGTGGCGACGGGCAGCCAGGTCGAGACCGGGGCCGCGCTCGCGCGCCTGGAGCCGGTCGAGACCGACGAGGACGCCCCCGCGACGACGGAGGCCGCGCCCGACCTCGACCTGCCCGCGACCGACGAGCCGGCCCCGGCCGTCGACGACCTGCGCGCGGTCCTGCTCGGCTACGACGTCGCCCCGGGTGACGAAGGGGTGGCCCTCGATCGCTGGCTCGCCGAGCGCGACGCCCGCGTGGCCCGTGGCGAGGACGTCCACGACGACGAGATCGGGCTGCTCGGGATCTTCGCCGACTTCGCCGAGCTCTCGCGCAACCGGCCCGCGGACGAGGAGGCCCGCGCCGAGATGCTGGTGCACAGCCCGCGGGAGTACTTCCACACCTACCTGCAGAGCCTCGACGTCGAGCGCGGCGGCCTGCCCGAGATGTACACGGCGAAGCTGCGCAGCGTGGTCGCGCACTACGGCATCGCCGACCTCACCCGGACCCCCGACCTCGAGCGCGCGGTCTTCCGCGTCTTCCTCGCCCAGCAGCGCTCCACCCCGGAGCTCGCGATCGTCACGGCGATCCTGCAGCGCTGGCTCGGCGAGCACGTGTCGCCCGACGGCCTCGCCGGGACCGACCGCGCCGCCGGCATCCGGGAGCTGCTCGAACGGCTCGTCCGGGCCACCCAGCGGCGGTTCCCCGCCGTCGGCGACCTGGCGCGCAGCGTGCGCTACCGCTGGTTCGACGAGCCCGCAGCCGCCCGCGAGCGCGCCGCGGCCCTCGACCGGGTCGCGACGGAGCTCGCCTACCTCGACGCCCACCCCGACGCCGCCGACCGGTCCGAGCGGATCGAGGCCCTCGCCGGCACCCCGGAGCGGATCGTCGGCCTGCTCGCCGACCGGCTGCTCGGCGGGGTCCCGGTGCGCGAGCCGCTCCTCGAGACCCTCGTACGCCGCCACTACCGCGGCTACGAGCTCCGTGGCCTCGTGGCGTCGTCGATCGGCGGCGCCGAGGGCGGCCGTCCCGGGATCGAGGCCGACTACGTCCTCGACGAGCGGCCGACCCGGCTGGTCTCCACCGTCGGGACGGTCGCCGAGCTGGACCCGGCGAGCGCGCTCGTCCGGTCCCTGGGCGAGCGGGTCGCCGCCCGGAACCCCGACCAGGCCGCCGTCGTCGACCTCTACCTGGCCTGGCCCGAGGCGCCCGCCGACGCCGACGAGTGCTGCGCGGCGCTGCGGGACCTGCTGCTCGCGACCCCGTTCGCGCTCGACGTGCGACGGGTGGCCGTCGCGGTGTGCACCCCGGGCCAGCCGGTCGGCTACTTCACCTTCCGGCCCGCGCCCGACGCCGCCCGTCCGCACGGGCTCGTCGAGGACGACCTCGTCCGCGGCGTGCACCCGATGGTCGGGCGGCGTCTCGACCTGTGGCGGCTGCGCGACTTCGACATCACCCGGCTCGACGCGCCCGACGACGTCCTGCTCTACCACGCGGTCGCGAAGCAGAACCAGGCCGACCAGCGGCTCGTGGCGCTCGCCCAGGCCCGCGAGCTCACCGTCGTCCGCGACGCCGAGGGTCGGGTCAGCTCACTGCCCCAGGTCGAGCGGGCGATCGCCGGCTGCGTCGAGGGCATCCGCCGGGCCCGGGCCGAGCGGGCCACCCGCGCCGTGCCGCTGGACATGAACCACGTCTGGATCCACATCTGGCCGCCGATCGCCGCCGAGCTCGAGCAGGTCACCGCGCTGCGGCGCAGCATCGCCCCGATCACGTCGGGCGCCGGCATCGACGAGGTCCTCGCGCAGGGCCACCTGGTGGCCCCCGACGGCGAGCTGGTCCCGATCGCCGGCCGCTTCTACGCCCAGCCCGGCGCGGGGGTGCAGTACTCGGTCGGGCCGCCACCGACCGAGAACCTCCCCCCGATGGACGACTACGGGCAGAAGGTCATGCGGGCCCGCCGCCGCGGCACGGTCTACCCGTACGAGATCTTCTCCATCGTCGCGGGCGAGAGGGGCAGGGTCGTCGAGCACGACCTCGACGAGGCAGGAGACGCAGCGGAGCGGAGCTCGACCACGAGGGCCGGTGTGCTCGTGCCGGTGGACCGGGCGCCCGGAGGCAACAAGGCGGGCATCGTCGTCGGGGTCGCGACGACGCCGACCGAGGCCTACCCGGAGGGCATCACGCGGGTCCTGCTCTGCGGGGACCCGACGAAGGCCCTCGGCGCCGTCTCCGAGCCCGAGTGCTCCCGGATCGTCGCCGCGCTCGACCTCGCCGAGGCGATGGCGGTGCCGGTCGAGTGGTACACGCTCTCGGCCGGGGCGCGGATCGCGATGGACTCCGGCACCGAGAACATGGACTGGGTCGCCCGGGGGCTCAAGCGGATCATCGAGTTCACCCAGGGCGGCGGCGAGATCCACGTCGTGGTCGCGGGCATCAACGTCGGCGCCCAGCCGTACTGGAACGCCGAGGCCACGATGCTCATGCACACCAAGGGCATCCTGGTCATGACACCCGATTCGGCGATGGTGCTCACCGGCAAGCAGTCCCTCGACTTCTCCGGCGGGGTGTCGGCCGAGGACAACTTCGGCATCGGCGGCTACGACCGCGTGATGGGGCCGAACGGCCAGGCCCAGTACTGGGCGCCCGACCTGGGCAGCGCCCGGGACGTGGTCCTCGCGCACTACGAGCACTCCTACACCGTGCCCGGTGAGGCCGGTCCGCGGCGGATCGCGACCACCGACCCCCTCGAGCGCGACATCACCACGGCACCGCACCGGTCACCGGACTCGAGCTTCACCACGGTCGGGGAGATCTTCTCGGCGACGACGAACCCGGACCGCAAGAAGGCGTTCGACATCCGCACCGTGATGCGGGCCCTCGCCGACGCCGACCACCCGACCCCGGAGCGGTGGGCCGGCATGGCGGACGCGGACACTGCCGTCGTGCTCGACGCCCACATCGGCGGCCACCCGGTCTGCCTGCTCGGCATCGAGTCGCGCTCCGTGCCGCGGCGCGGCTTCCCGCCCACGGACGGCCCGGACACCTACACCGCGGGCACCCTGTTCCCGAAGTCGTCGAAGAAGGCCGCTCGCGCGATCAACGCGGCCAGCGGCAACCGGCCGGTGGTCGTGCTGGCCAACCTCTCGGGGTTCGACGGCTCCCCGGACTCGATGCGCAACGTCCAGCTCGAGTACGGCGCCGAGATCGGCCGCGCGGTGGTGAACTTCGACGGGCCGATCGTGTTCGTCGTCATCTCCCGCTACCACGGCGGGGCGTTCGTGGTGTTCTCCCGCGCGCTCAACCCGCGGATGACGGTGCTCGCCGTCGAGGGGTCGTTCGCCTCGGTCATCGGCGGGGCCCCGGCGGCCGCGGTGGTGTTCGCCGCCGAGGTCGACAAGCGCACCGACGCCGACGCCCGGGTCGCCGAGCTCAGCGAGGCGATGCGGGCGGCCGACGAGGTCGACCGGGCCTCGATCGCGGCGCAGTGGCGCGAGGTCCGTTCGTCCGTGCGGGCCGAGTACCTCGGCGTGGTGGCGGCCGAGTTCGACGGGATCCACAGCATCCACCGGGCCGTCGAGGTCGGGTCGGTCGACGCGGTGATCTCGGCGGACGAGATGCGCCCCCGGGTCATCGAGGCGCTGGAGCGCTGACGGACAGCGCGGCCACCAGCTCGTCCCACGACGACGGCGGGGGTGGTCCCGTCGGGCCGGACGACGGGGCTCACGCGCGGACGACGCGCGCGTGCAGGACCGTCTCCGAGGGGATGAACGGCTCGAGGCGGTAGCCGGGCAGCGGGCCGTCCAGCAGCCGCTCGCCCGCGCCGATGAGGGTCGGTGAGACGACGAGGTGCATCTCGTCGACCAGGCCCTCGGCCAGGAACTGCTGCACCGTCGACACCCCGCCGCCGAGCCGGACGTCCTGACCGCCCGCGGCGTCGACGGCGAGCTCGAGGGTCTTCTCGGGGGAGGCGTCGACGAAGTGGAAGGTCGTGCCGCCCTCCATCTCCAGGTCCGGCCGCGGGTGGTGGGTCATGACGAAGACGTCGTGGTGGTAGGGCGGGTTCGGCCCCCACCAGCCCGTCCACGAGTGGTCCGGCCAGGGACCGCGAACCGGCCCGAACATGTTCCGGCCCATGATCGTGGCGCCGATGCCCTCGAAGCCGACGCGCGCCTCGTCGTCGTCGGGCCCGGTGGTGCCTCCCTCCTCGCCGGCGAGCTCGTGGAAGAAGCGGGTCGCGAACATCCAGTCGTGCAGCCCGTCGCGGGCGTCGCCGCCGGTGGGGCCGTCCCCCATGGGTGCGTCGAGGCGCTGGTTCGGGCCCGCGGCGAAGCCGTCGAGGGACAGCGTGAAGGCGTGGACGCGGAGTCGGGCCACGGGAGCCTCCCGGCGAGTGATCCTGTTCTGCAATCGGTCGTCGGAACCGTAGGGCCGAGTAGTGGTAAAGTGCAAGCACCATGGAGCGCGAACCGAGGTCGGGCTGCCCGATCAACCAGGCCGTGGAGGCGTTCGGCGACCGCTGGAGCCTGCTGGTGCTGCGCGACATGGTCTTCGGCGGCCGCCGGTACTTCCGCGAGCTGCTCGCCGGGAACCAGGAGGGGATCGCGTCCAACATCCTCGCCGATCGGCTGCGCGGGCTGGTCGCGTCCGGGCTGCTCACCCGCGACGACGCCGGGCGGGGCCGGCGGGTGACCTACAGCCTCACCGAGCAGGCCATCCAGCTCGTCCCCGTCTTCGCCGCGCTGGGGTCCTGGGGGTTGCGCCACCGCCGGACGAGCGAGCCGCTGCGGGTGCGCGCCCAGCTGCTGGAGGAGGGCGGACCGGAGCTGTGGGCGGCGTTCATGGACGAGCTGCGCAGCGTGCACCTCGGCGCGCCCGCCCCGAGCGGGCCCTCGGCCACCGAGCGGCTGGCCGAGGCGTACGCGGAGGTGTCGGCGCGGCAGACTGCGGTCTCGTGATCGAGTCCCACGCGCACGGCGCCGTGACCGAGCTGCGGATCGCGCGCCACGACCGCCGCAACGCCCTCAACACCGCCCACTGCCGCGACCTGCACGACGCGCTCGACGAGGCCGTCGCGGCCGGCACCCGCGCGGTCGTGCTCACCGGCGAGGGCACCGCCTTCTGCTCCGGGGCCGACCTCGACACCGTCGGCGACGCGGGCTTCCTGGACGCCCTCTACGCGATGCTGCACCGGATCGTGGCCGTGCCCGTCCCGGTGATCGCCGCGGTGCAGGGCCCGGCCATCGGCGCCGGCACCCAGCTCGCGATCGCCGCCGACCTGCGCGTCGGCGCCGACCGCGCGGTCTTCGGGCTCCCGACGGCGGCCCTCGGGCTCGCCGTGGACCCGTGGACGGTGCGCCGCCTCGCCCTGCTCGCCGGCGGGGGCCCGGCGCGGCGGATGCTGCTGGCGTGCGAGCAGCTCGACCACGCAGCGGCGCTCGCCCACGGGCTCCTCGACCGCACCGGGTCGCCCGAGGACGCGCTGGCCTGGGCGGCCGAGATCGCGGAGCTCGCCCCGCTGACGCTCGCCTACAACAAGCTCGCGGTGAACCGGCTGCTCGAGGACCAGCGCGACCCCGAGACCCTCGACGCGGTCGGGGCGGCGTTCTCGGCGTGCTGGGCGAGCGAGGACCTGGTCGAGGGCCGGCGGGCCCGGGAGGAGAAGCGCCCGGCCCGGTTCGTCGGCCGCTGAGAGCCGGGCTCAGTCCTCGCCCGGCCAATGGGCGAGGGTGTCCAGGTAGAGCTGCCGGACGCTCTCGACCCGCTCGTCGAGGTCGGCCGGTTCCCAGGCCGACACGTCGATCGGCGGGAGCACCGCCACCTGCACCACGCCTGGGTGGATGATCATCGCGTTGCGGCCCATGAGCTCGCCGGTGTTGCGGAACACCAGGGGGACCACCGGCACGCCGGCCTGCATCGCGAGGTGGAAGGCGCCCTTCTTGAACGGGCCCGGGCTCGGCGTCGCCGACCGCGTGCCCTCGGGGGCGATGACGACCGAGACCCCGTTGCGCAGCCGCTCGACGGCGGGCTCGAGGGCCTTGCGGGCCTGCGCGTTGTCGGCCCGGTCGATGAACGCGGTCTCGAGCAGGCGCATGAGCGGCCCGAAGAGCGGGTTGGTCGCCAGTTCCTTCTTCGCCACCGGCGCGAAGTTGCCGCGCAGCAGCCCGCCGAGCACGAGCACGTCGAGCTGGCTCTGGTGGTTGAACAGGAACACCGCGGGCTGGGCGTCCCAGATGTGGTGGGCGCCGTGCACGTCGAGCTGGACGCCCGAGGCCAGCAGCGAGAGGTCGCCGCCGAGGCCGATGCCCATGTTCAGCCCGGCCCGCCGGGAGCCGCCGAGCAGACCCAGGCCCAGCCCCGTCGCGAACCCGCCCATCATCCCGGCGTACGTGCCGGCGGTCCGGGCCACCTCGACCGGCCCGGCCCACGGCCGGCCGGCGAAGTCGACGACCGGCCAGCCGCGCTCCGCGGCGGCGCGCCGCAGGCCGCCCGACGGGTTCACCGCGGTGGGCCGCCCGACGGTCGCGAGGAACGGGACGTCCTCGTTGCCGTTCGAGTAGGCGAAGCTGGCGTCGAGGTCGACCTGGTGGGCGGCGGCGAAGTCCTTGACCGCGGCCGCCTTGCCCTCCCCGTACGGGGTCCGCCCCTCGGGGTGGCCGGTGAGCTTGCCGTGCTCGTCGACCTCCAGCGCGGTGTAGATCGTGTGCTCGACCCCGAGGGCCTTCGCGGCCGGCTCGACCTGGAACCGGGTCGCCGACGACGCCAGCACGACCGTGTGCCCGCGCTCCAGGTGGGCGCGCACCAGCCGCCAGGCCTCGGGGTACACCGTCGGCCCGATCTCGTCGCGGAACAGGTCCCGGCCGAGCTTCTCCAGGTCCTCGGGGGTCCGGCCGGCCCAGGTCCGGCCCGTGATCCCGAGGAACTTGCGGAAGTCCTCCTCGGTCTCGAGGCGCTGTGCTCCGGCGAGGAGGGTGCGCAGCGTCGTGCCGGGCCGGACGTCGAGGTTGCGCACGTGGTGGCGCATGAACGCCGTCACCGAGTAGCCGGCGATCACGGTGCCGTCGAAGTCGAAGAACGCGCCGACCTGCGGTCCCTCGGGGCTGTTCCGGACGTCCTCGAGCAGTCCGGCGGCTACGCCGCCGGCCACGTCAGGGTCGGACACCGGTGTTCTCCTGTCGGTTGCGGGCATCGGTCTCGTCGATGCGGACGACCCGACCGACCACGGCGCGGACCTCGTCGGCGAACGCCCGGCGTCGCGCGGCGAGGCCGGCCCGCGCGGCGTCGAGGTCGTCGCCCGTCGCCCGCGTGGCGGCGTCGGTGGGGACCTCCACGAGCCCTCTATTGCCCGCCAGGCGCAGTGCTGATGCGAACAGCTCCCGCGACAATGCCTCCGGCCCGTGCAACCGGCCCTGGAGCAGCAGCTGCTGGCCGACGGCGGAGCAGTCGTCGAACAGCTCGGCCTCGACGACCTCCCGGCCGACGTCCCAGGCCGCGAGCCGCTCCGCCAGGAGCCACTGCGCGTCCACGAAGGACCGCAGCACGCGGTGCGCGCACAGGAACCGGCTGGCCAGCAGGATCTCCTTGGTGCGGGACACCGGGCGGCCGGCCTCGGTCCAGTCCGGGTCCACCAGGGAGAGCTCGGTGGCCAGCTCGGCGCGGAAGGTCTCCTTGTCGGGGAAGAAGAACTCGTACTTGAGCAGGTCGCGCAGGGCCAGGGCGTGGGTGAACCCCGCGGCCAGGGCCTCGCGCCCGTCGTCGGCGTCGTCGACCTCGAGGACCGAGAGCTCGACGATCGCGCGGTTCACGAAGTGGTGGATGGCCGAGTTCCGGTAGAACGCGGCCACGATGTGGTGGCCGGCCTCGACCGAGAACACCGGCTCGGTGCCCTCGGTGTAGGCGCTCACCACCTTCTCCCGGCGCAGCGAGAGCAGCGCCTCGGCGACCCCGCCGTTGGTCCGCAGCGACTCCACCCCGGTGTGCGGCAGTTTGCGGGCGTCGACGTAGTCCAGGACCGGCTCGACCACCCGCCGCACCTGGGAGAGGGTGAGCGCGCGGTCGCGGACCCCGAGCAGCGCGAGCGCGGCCAGGGCGATCGGGGTCACCGGGGTGACCCGGTTGATGCGGACGAAGACCTCGAAGGCGGTCTTCTGGAGGGCCAGGCGCCGGGCCGGGGAGTCACCGGCGTCGCCGTCCAGGGCGTCCGGGCTGCGCTCAAGGGCAGGGTCGCCCGCCGACGAGAGCGACTGGCGCAGCGAGAGCGGCTCCCCGAAGCTGACGTGCAGTGAGCCGACCGGCCGCCGCTGGGCGCGGGCGTACCCCGCGAGCCAGCGCAGCCCCTCGGGCGTCTTGGCCGACCCGGTCTGCTCGGCGGCCATCTGGTGCACTTCCTGGAGCTGATCGTGCATGATCGACACGGGCACCAGGTAGACGTCGGAGGCCCGCCGGGTCTCGACGGCGTGCGCGACGTCGGCGAGCAGCCCGTACTTCGGCGGGCGCAGCTTGCCGGTGCGGGAGCGGCCGCCCTCCATGTACCACTCGAGGTTGAAGCGCTTGGCCGCCAGCCAGGAGAAGTACTCCCGGACGACCGCCTTGTAGACCGCGTCCTTGCCGAAGCTGCGGCGGATGAAGATGATCCCGCTGCGCCGGGCCAGGGCCTCGAGGCCCCAGATGCGCAGGTTGTTCCCGCCGAGCACGTGATTGCGCGGGAAGTCGTTCTCGCGCAGCACCTCGGCGAGCACGAACGGGTCGGTGTAGGAGCGGTGCGAGGGCAGGAAGACCAGCGCGTGCTCGGCGTTCAGCTCACGCAGCGGCTCGAGCCCGCTGGTGTCGGCGTGGACCTCCCACGCGCGGTCGTGCATCGGGCGCAGGACACCGGAGAACAGATCGACCGCGGTCGGGTCCATCGCCGCGACGAGGCTCTGCAGGTCCTTCTCCGCCTCGAGGGCGATGTCGGCCTCGGGGCGTCCGGTCTCCTCGGCGAGGCGGCGGACCTCGCGGGCGAAGTGCGCGCCCCCGACGATCTGGTCGCTCACCTCGCGCGGGACCTTCGACCGGTTGCCGAGCACGCTGCGTTCGGCGCGGTCGAGCGCGAGCTTGGCCTGCTGGGCGACGAAGCGGACGAAGTCCTCGGTGCCGATGCCCATCCGCTCGCGGCGGTGGCGCACGAGCAGTTCACGCATCGTCGCCGGGCGGCCGACGACGACGCGGTGCTGGGTGCTGTCACTGCGGCTCTGGTGCGCGCGGGCGGCACGGGCGCGGTCGCGCAGCCACGAGCGGCGGGTGACCACGTCGAGCAGGCGGGGCAGCGTCTTCCGTTCGGGGGCGGGGCCCGCCGGCTCCCACACCAGCCGCACCGGCACCAGCAGCGCGTTGTCCCCGCGGGTCAGGCGGGCGGCGAGCTGTTCCCCCTCGGCGGGCACCGTCTCGACGCGGCGGCCGTTCGTCGGCCGGGCGCCGGTGAGCCAGCGGTCGATCAGCCGGCGCTCGAGCACGCTCGGGGCGTCCACGAGGATGACCAGAGGACGGTCGCCCGAGTCGGGCAGCGTCGCCGTGGGCCTGGCCGTGACCCCCGACGGACCCACGATGCGGGGCCGGTCCAGCGGGCCCCTCCCGGGCGGTTCCTCCGAGGGCGACGCGGCGGAGACGGACGGGGACTCCACGGTGCACCTCCCGCGTGACGGCCCGCGCGACCCCGATGGGGCGGCGACGCGGGTGAGGGTCACCCTACCCGGCGGTCAGAGCGGCGGGTGGTGATCGCGGCGGGAGGTGATCGCGACGGGTGGTGAACCCGACGGCCGGGCGTCGCCCGGTCCATGCGTGGGTACGCATCCGTCGCCACCGGATCCGGTGGCGATCCCGCAGACGTGGAGCGATGACGTGCGTGCAGTGCAGGTAGCCGAGCCCGGAGCCGACTTCGAGCTGGTCGAGCGCGACCTCCCCGAGCCCGGCGAGGGCGAGGTCCGGGTGACGGTGCAGGCCTGCGGGGTCTGCCACTCGGACATGTTCGCCAAGGAGGGCGTGCTGGGGGACGCGACGCCGTTCCCGATCGTGCCCGGCCACGAGGTCGTCGGCCTGGTCGACGCGCTCGGTCCCGGGGTCACCGCCGAGTACTCGATCGGCGACCGCGTGGGCGTCGGCTGGTTCGGTGGCGCCTGCTACCACTGCGAGTCGTGCCGGCGCGGGGACTTCATCACCTGTGCCAACGGCCACATCCCGGGCGTGACCTTCGACGGCGGGTACGCGGACGCCCTCGTCGTGCCCGCCGACGCGCTCGCCCGCGTGCCCGAGGAGCTCTCGGCCGAGGACGCGGCGCCGCTGCTCTGCGCCGGGGTGACGACCTTCCACGCGCTGCGCTCCAGCCCGGCCCGCCCCGGTGACCGCGTCGCGGTGCTGGGGGTCGGCGGCCTGGGCCACCTCGCGATCCAGTTCGCGGCCCGGATGGGCTGCGAGGTCGTCGCGGTCTCGCGCGGCACCGACAAGGCCGACCTCGCGAAGCAGCTGGGCGCCCACCACCACATCGACTCGCAGGCCACCGACCCCGGAGCCGCGCTGGCCGAGATGGGCGGCGCCGTCACCATCCTGGCCACCGCCACCAACGGCGAGGCCGTCTCCGCGCTCGTCCCGGGCCTCGCGCCCCGCGGCCGGCTCGTCGTGCTCGGCGCGGCCGAGACCCCGCTGACGGTGGACGCGATGTCGCTGATCGGCCCGGCGGCCCAGGTCGCGGGACACCCGTCGGGCACGTCGAAGGACTCCGAGGACACCCTGAACTTCTCCCGGATCACCGGTGTGCGCCCGATGATCGAGACGATGCCGCTCGAGAAGGCGGCCGAGGCCTACGCGAAGATGATGGCGAACGACGCGCGCTTCCGGATGGTGCTGACCACCGGCAACTGACCGTCGGTCGGCCCCCGGGGGCCGCGCGCGGTCCCCGGGGTCAGCCGAAGCGCTGCAGGGCGTGGGTGAAGGCCCAGGTGTCCTGGTCGATGCCGCTGCAGTGGTCCTGCTCGTCGTCGGTGCCCGCGCACCCGCCGTTGTCGCGCAGCAGCGACCAGGACCCGACGAAGCCGTACCCGGCCTGCTTCGCCCCGGCGACGACCGCCTGGGCGTCCGCGAGCGTCGTCGTCGCGTCGGTGTCGTTGCGTCCGATCATGAGGGTCAGCCCGACGCGGGAGGCCACGTCGGCCGGGTCGCTGCCGGGCCACATCGCCTCGAGCGTGCGGGTCGAGGCCGCGGCGGCACCGAGCATCGCCCGGGACCACGGGCCGCCGGCCCCGAAGTTCATGACCATGAGGTTCACCCGCGCGGCGACGCCGCGGTCGGACACCGTCCGCACGAGGTCGCGGGCCGTCGCCGTCATCCCGGTGGAGGCGTTCTCGACCTGGACGGGCCGCGTGACCTTCGTGCCCCGCTCGCGTTGGAGCAGGGCGAGCGCGTCGGCGATGCGCGAGACCGACACCGCGCGCCCGGTGTCGGTCTCGACGTCGACGTCGAGGTGGTCGGTCCCGACCGTGTCGAGGGCCTTCTCGTAGG
>JAICLN010000012.1 GCA_025925615.1 Actinomycetospora sp.
AGTGTCTGGGCATGGGGGTCCTTCGAGGGGGGAGCGGACGGACCCGGGGCGGCTGTCCCGGACGAGGAGGAGACCGGCAGGGGGCCGGACCACCCGAACTGCTCGGTGTGCACCCGGGTCGCGGGGACCGCGAGCTGCTCGAGCGCGGCGAGCGTCCCGGTGAGCAGCGAGGGCGGTCCGCACACGAAGTACTCGAGGTGGTCGCGCTGGGGCGGCCCGGGGACGACGTCGGAGAGCAGCGCCAGGTCGACGCGGCGCCCCGCGGTGCGGGTCACCTCCAGGTCGAGGCGGCGGCCCAGCACGGCCAGCTCGTCGGCGAACAGCGGCTCGGAGCCGCGCTCGGCCAGGACCAGCCGGTGACGTCGGGTGTCGCCGCGCTCGGAGAGCGTGCGCAGCATGCTCATCATGGGCGTGATCCCGACGCCGCCCGCGACGAGGACGAGGCCGGCGCAGTCCCGGTCCTCCTCGGTGGTGAACGAGCCGTGGGGGCCGTCGAGCCACACCTTCTGGCCCTGGCGCAGCGCGGCGACGCGGTGCGAGAAGTCGCCCTGGTCGCGGACCGTGAGCTCGAGTCGCCCCGTCACGTTCGCACTGGAGGCGATGGTGAAGGGGTGCTCCTCGGTGCCGACGACGGCGCGCTTGAGCCGCAGCCACACGAACTGGCCGGGGTCGAAGCGCATGCCGCCGCGGCGCAGGTGCACGGGCACGAGCACGAGGGTGGAGACGCTCGGGCCCTCCCGGCGCACGCCGTAGACGACGTAGGCGCCCTGGCGGGAGAACAGCGGACGCCACACCCAGCGGTGGGAGAGCACGGCGAGCAGCACCCCGGCCAGCGCGACCAGGCAGCCGCGCATGAGCGGGTCCGCGACGAGGTGGTTCAGCCAGATCACGTGCAGGGCGGCGAGCACGAGCCCGGCGGCGGCGAGCGCGACGTGCAGGCGGGCCCAGATCTCGTAGCGGGCCCCGGGCCGGCGTCCGCCCGCGGCGACGCCGCCGACCAGCAGCAGCGAGACCAGCGAGCCCCACCCGACCTTGGCGGTGTCGCGGGCCGTGAGCGGGTTCAGCAGCGTGGGGTGGTTGTACAACGCCACGGTGGCGTGCAGGACGACCGCGACGAGCGCGAGCGTGCCGAGCCAGCGGTGCAGCCCCATGACGCGGTCGACGCCGAACGCCCGCGTCAGCGACCGGATCCGCGACGGCACCACCACGACCACGACGAGGCAGCCGAGCCCCAGCACGCCGAGGCCCACCGAGAGCATGCTGCCGGACTGGGTGGAGCCCCCGCGCCAGGCCGACATCACGAAGGGCACCACGGTCATCGCGACCAGGGCGCCGGCCCACGCCGCCGTCGTCATCCGTCTCCGCACGGACCGGGACGCTAGGACCGTGACCTGTTCGTGATCGGCGAGTCTGAGAGATCCGGGCCGTCGATCTCGCCGAGAGCCCGCCGGCGGGCGACGACGGGCCGGTGCGGTGCTCCGATCGGACGTGTCGGTGATCCGTGTGCGGGAGGGGCTCTCAGCTCGGCGTTCAGCTCCACGTTCGGCGACGCCACGGTGCCGCCGACCCGACGCCGCGCGCCCGTCCACGGCAGGATGCCCGCTCGTGCCCCGACCCAGCTCGTTCGACCGCGCCGCCGAGACCGCCGGCGTGCCGTCCGCGTTCGACCAGGACGCCTCCTCCTACGACCGGCTCGTCGGGGCGAACCCCGGCTACTTCGACCACCTGAAGCGGTCGGCGGCGCGCCTGGGCCTGCCGGGGCGCGGGGCGGGGCTGCGCCTGCTCGACGTCGGGTGCGGCACGGGGCTCTCGACGCGGGCGCTGCTCGAGACCTACCCGGAGGCGGAGATCGTCGCGGCCGACGCGTCGGCGGAGATGCTCGCGCAGGCCCGCGCGAAGGCCTGGCCGGCGACGGTGCGGTTCGTGCACTCGCGGGCCGAGGACCTCGCCGCCGCGGGCGTCGCGGGACCGTTCGACGGCGTCCTCGCGGCCTACCTGCTGCGCAACCTGCCCGACGTCTCCGCGGGCGTGGCCGACCTGCGCGACCTGCTCGCCCCCGGCGCACCGCTCGCCGTGCACGAGTACTCGGTGGCGGACTCGGCCGTCTCGCGGGCGGTGTGGACGGCGGTGTGCTGGGCGATCGTCATCCCGCTGGGGTGGCGGGTGACCGGCGACGCGTCGCTCTACCGCTACCTCTGGCGCAGCGTGCTCGCGTTCGACGGCCTGGAGCGGCTCACCGGACGGCTGCGCGAGGCCGGGCTGGAGCAGGTGCACGTCGAGCCGATGGACGGCTGGCAGCGCGGGATCGTGCACACCGTCCTCGGTCACCGTCCCGCGTAGTCCTCAGCGGCGCCGGCGGCGCACCTCGTAGGTCCGCTCGGCGTAGGAGATGTCGTCGACCCACAGCCGCTTGGCCGCCCACTCCATGAGCGGGCGGACGACCCGCTGGACGCGCCGCGCGTGGACGAACCCCTCGCGGTCGGAGTGCGCGACGACCGCCTCGGTCACCTGGGTGCGCGCGCGGCCGTCGGGGTGCGGGGCGAGCGGCGTCGCGTGGGTCTCGACGACGCTGCCCGCGCCCTCGCCTCCGGTGATGTGCATGACGACGGTGCGCGGGTCCGGGCAGGTGAAGCGCGCCTCGACCGGCACGCCGTAGTTCCGCGTCAGCCGGAACGCGACGTGCAGGTCGAAGTGGTCCTCGGCCTCCGAGGCGGTGCGGGTCGGCGCCGAGTCGACGCGCAGGTCCGCGAACGAGTGCGGGTGGAACCAAGCGCCGTGCCACGGGTCGAGACGGTTCGCGACGACGTCGTCGGGCTCGCAGGTCCCGACCATCGTCGCCACCGCGACGAGGCTGGCCTCGTGGTCCGGGCGCACCGGCAGGACCGGGGCCGCGGTGGGCTCCTCCCCACCGACCGCGTCGAGCCGGACCCACGCCAGCACCCCGTCGTCGTGCGCGGGCAACGTCCGCCACCCGGCGCGCCCCGAGGGGCCGAGCGCGAGGCCGTGCCAGCGGCAGATGAGCTCGCACCCGGACTGCGTGGCCGTCGAGAGGTCCGCGCCGAGGTGCGGACACGCCCCGGGCCCGGCGTGCAGCTCACCGGCGGGGGAGCGCCACAGCACCAGCTCGACCCCGGCCACCGTCGTGCCGAGCGGGGTGCCGGCGCGGACGTCGCGGGAGGCGCCGACGACGTACCAGTTCCCCGACGGCCGCGCCTTCGCCCGCTCGAGCGCGGCGTGGATGATCCCGGGCCGCGCGTCGCGCCACGTCGGCTCCATGGCCTCCCAGCGCACGCCGGACAGCCGTCGCAGCGGGTTCGCGGGCCGAGGGGCGGGGCGCTTG
Source organism: Actinomycetospora sp. (assembly GCA_025925615.1). Taxonomy (GTDB): domain Bacteria; phylum Actinomycetota; class Actinomycetes; order Mycobacteriales; family Pseudonocardiaceae; genus Actinomycetospora. The sequence goes on from JAICLN010000012.1 coordinate 3,341, forward strand.
TCCAGCACGGCCGCGACGCTAGGACCAGGGCCGTACGGGCGCAGTGGTCGGAGCGTCCGCTGTGGCCGGACGCACGTCTGGCTGCGCCGAACGAGGGCGCGCCGACCCGATCGGGTGGTGCCCAGCCGGATGCCAGCGGAGCATCAAGGGGAGCACGCCGATAGGGCTTGCATCCAGTGGGAGGAAAGCCCCGTCGTCGAGCGGATCCCGGTCGAGCGGATCTACGACGTCGGGCCGCGCTCCCACGGGCACGACAGACACCGCGGGCCGCCGCGCCCGGAGCCCAGCTCGAACCCCTCGATGGTCACGACCTCGATCCCCGCGTCGCGCAGCCGGGCGTTCGTCGAGGTGTTCCGCTCGTAGGCGACGACGAGGCCCGGGGCGAGCGCGAGGGTGTTGTTGCCGTCGTCCCACTGCTCGCGCTCCGCGGCCACGCCCGCCGGGCCGGTGTCGACCGCCCGCAGCTCCTCGATGCCCATCGCCCGCGCGGCGGCCGGCCGGAACGGCTCCGGGCCGGAGATGTGCAGGCCCGGGGTGATCGTCCAGGCCTGGAGGGCGTCGAGGACCTCGGGGAAGACGACCATGGTGTCGACGTCGACCATCGTCGCGACGGTGTCGAGGTGCATCGTCGCGCGGCGCTGGGTGATCGGGACGGCCAGCACGGTGTGGGCGAGGCCGGTGTCGAACATGGCGCGGGCGAAGGACTCGGCGCCGGCCGGGCTGGTGCGCTCCCCGACCCCGACGGCGAGGACCCCGGCCGCCAGCAGCAGCACGTCGCCGCCCTCGACGGGGGAGGGGTCGCGGGCGTCGGTGTGCCCCACCCCACCGAGCTCCGGGTGACAGCGGTGGGCGAGCGCGACGAGGGCCGCCTCCCGCCGCCGGGCGGGCATGCCCATCGCCGCGGCCACCACGCGGTCGCCGACGCGGATCGAGGAGTCGCGGGTGAACATGAGGTTGGGCAGCGGGTCGACGGCGAACTCGTCGGGGCCGTGCATCCGGCGGACCAGCGAGTTCCGGCCGTCGCCCAGCTCGCGGAAGGTGAGCCCGCCGACGAGGGCGTTCCCGAGGTCGTCGGGACCCATCGCGGCGAGCTCCGCGCGCACCGTGGCACCGAGCTCGCGGCCGAGGACCCGCTCGTCGACGGCGTCGGCGATGCCCTGCTCGCGGGCCCCGGCGTCCGCGAGGGCGGTCCGCAGCAGGTCGGCGAGGCGCAGGACGCGCACCCCGTGGGCTTCGAGGGTGGCGGCGAAGCGGTCGTGCTCGAGCTGGGCGCGCTCGACCCACGGGATGCCGTCGAAGAGCAGCCGGTCCGCGTTGCGGGGGGTCAGCCGCTCGAGCTCCGGGCCGGGCCGGTGGAGGACGACGGTCCGCAGCGGGCCGACCTCGGTGTCCACGCGGGGCGGGGTCATGGTGGCCGACCCTAGGGATCGACGATGCGGTCATGCCGCTGGATGCGACCAACAACGCTCCGTTGGCAGGGGGATCAGTGCGGCAGGAACGACACCTTCCCCGCCAGCAGCGCCGACCCCACGAACGCCACGATGTCGATCAACGCGTGGGCGCCCACCTGGGGCCACAGCCGCCCGGACCGCTGCCAGTAGCGCCCGAACACCAGGCCCATGAGGACGTTGCCGAGCCCGCCGCCGAAGCCCTGGTACAGGTGGTACGAGCCGCGCAGCAGCGCCGAGATCGCCAGCGACCGGTTCTCCGAGAGACCCAGCCGGCGCAGCACCGTGAGCAGCCAGCCGACGACGAGGACCTCCTCGGCCCACGCGTTCGCCACGGCCGAGACCACGAGGACCGGCACCCGCCACCAGTGGTCGTCGAGCAGCGAGGGCACCACCGTGAGGTTGATGCCGAGCGCGCGGGTGAGCAGGTAGAAGCCGAGACCGGGGATCCCGATGAGCGCGGCGAGCCCGAGCGCGGCCAGGGCGTCGCGACCCGGACGCGTGCCGTCGAGCCCCACCGCGCGCGGCCCCGACCCGGCACGGACCAGCAGGTGCAGGCCCAGCGCTCCCCAGGCCACCAGCTGCAGCGACGAGGCCAGCTGCGCCGCGAGGTCCACCCAGGCGTCGCTGGCCAGCGGCCGGTCGATCGACACCTGGCGGGAGGCCAGCGGCGCGGGCGCGGCGAGCGAGTCGAGCAGCGAGATCAGCGAGCGCAGGCCCGAGAGCCCGAGCGTGACGGTCGCGACGACGAGGATCTCGGTCACCAGCAGGCGGCGCTCGCGCCCGTCGACCTCCGCGACCGCGGGGCTCGGCGGCGCGAGCCAGGTGCGCAGGAGGCTCATCGGTGCAGCACCCTAGGCCGACGACGCTTCGCCGGGGTTCACACCTCGTCGGTAGCCTCGCTGGTGTGCGAACCGTCCTCCGCGTGCTCATCACCCCCCGGTGGGTCGGGTGGACGCTGCTCGCGATCGTCGCGGTGATCGTGTGCGGGGGGATGGCCTACTGGCAGCTGATCCGCGCGGAGTCACCGACCGGGTCGGTGCTCAACGCCGGGTACGCGCTGCAGTGGCCGCTGTTCGGCGTCTTCTTCGCCGCGTTGTGGTGGCGGATGCTCCACGCCGAGGCCCGGCAGCTCGCCCTCGTGCGCGGCGAGATCGCCGTCGAGGTCCCCGACGACGCCGCGGGTCTCGACGACGAGACGCGCCCGGCGCCGCCTGTCGGCGTGCTCGGAAGCATGGACGGGGACGGGCCGACGCCGGTGCGCCCCGCGGCCGCGGACAGCCCCTTCACGCCGCGACCCGCCGGGATCCGGCCCGGCGACGGGCAGGGCGCGCCGCTGCGCGTCCGGGCCCGCACCGACTACAACGCCATGCTCGCCGCGCTCGCCCGTTCCGACACGGCCCGCCCGGACGGCGACGAGACCCGCTGACCCTGCTCGAAGGAGCCCCTGCGTGACCGCACCGACCCCCCCGGCGACGCTGACCCCGAAGATCGTCGCCGCGATGAAACGCTACCGGGTGATGGCCTGGGTGGTGGGTGTCGGCCTGCTCGTGCTCGTCCTGGTCGCGATGCCGCTGAAGTACTTCGCCGACGACCCGATGCTCGTCGCGATCGTCGGGCCCATCCACGGCTTCCTCTACATGGGCTACCTGGCGCTCACGGCCGACCTGGGCGTGAAGAGCCGGTGGCCGGTGGTGCGCCTGCTGCTCGTCGCCCTCGCGGGCACGATCCCGTTCGTGTCGTTCATCGCCGAGCGGAAGGTCACCGCTCCGCTGCGCGACGGTGCACCGCACCCGTCGTCGCAGGGCTGACCTCGGCGAGCCGGCGCACTTCGACGCCGAGCATCCGCGGACAGGCCACCGGCGCCGAGAAGCCGATCCGGACGTCGTGGTCCCCCCGGTCGGTCTCGACCCGCAGGCGCAGCCCCAGCCGGTCGACGGCCAGCGGGACCAGGGTGTTCTCGGGGCGGCGCAGCGCGGCGGGCAGGTGACGCGCGAGCCCGGTGAGCAGCAGGCCGTGCGCCTGGACGAGGTGGGCGAGCCAGGAGTCCCCGGCGGTCGCCAGCGGGTCGTGCGGCGCGGCGGCGACCTGGGCCGGGGTGAACGTGCCGGTGCCCTCGGCGTCGGAGAGCACCACCGAGCCCGGATCCATGCGCAGCAGCACGTCCGAGTGCCCGACGTCGAGGAGCCGCTCGTCGGCGGCGTCGGCCGCGATCCGCAGTGCGGCGCGGCGGGCGACCCGGGCGGGCAGCACCCGCACGCGCCCGGCGATCCAGACGATCCCGCGCACCGGCTGCCGCACCGGCAGCGGCGCCGAGTCGATGAGCTCGAGCATCGCGGGCAGGTACTCCCGCGTGCGGGCCAGGCCGACCAGGGGGTGGTCGGCGGGGAGCTGGAGCGTCGCCGCCCCGGAGGGCGGCACGTGGTGCAGGACCGGGTGGACCCGGCCGCGGTCCCCGTCGCCGGACCCGGCCTCCGGATCGACGAGGAGCGTGGCGCCGCTCGCCCGGACCTGGGTTGCCCGCGCCCGTTCGGCCGGGCCGGGGACGGGCGGCTGGTGCGGGCAGCTCCTGGCCATCGGGCGCCTCCGGATGTCTTGGTTAGGTGAGCCTAACCGAAGAAGCAGGGAGACGAGCAAGCCCTGATCGCGGGGTCGGCGCCCGGTGGCCGGACCGCGGCGCCCCGACCGCTACCGTGCCCTCGTGTCCACCGTCCCCCAGGCCGGTGGGGCACCGGTCGACGGTGTGCCCCCGCTCCTCGCGCGCATCCTCGACGACGCCGCACTCGTCTCGCCCGGGCCCCGCCCCGAGATGACCGACGTCCTCGACGCTCACCTCGACGCCCGCGCCGGTCGCTACGGTGGTCTGCTCGGCTCCCTCGTCGTGCCGGTCTCCCGGCTCCAGGAGTTCGTCGCGGTCCTCGTGAAGCGCCGTCCGGGGGCCCCGGTGCCGATCACGCTCTCGGTCGACACCGGGCTGGGCGGAGTGCCGAAGGCGCTCTCGCTCACCACCTCGCGCTCCGCACTGCTCACCACCGGCACCGTCGAGATGCCCGCGCCCCACGACGTCGACTCGGTCTGGCTCGAGCGCGTCACCGAGTTCGTCCCCGACGACGTCGTGGCGGTGGTGGAGCCCCGTCGCCCCGATGCCGACGGTTCCGACGACTGGATCGCCGGCGTCCGCCGGGTGGTCGGGCACGGCTGCCGGCCGAAGCTGCGCTGCGGGGGCGACCGGGCGGGCGTCTTCCCCGGGGTCACCGACGTGTCGCGGTTCCTCGCCGTGGTCGCCGCCTCCGGGCGGTCGTTCACGGCGAGCCTCGGGCTCCAGGGTGCAGCGCGCCACGTCGACCCCGACACCGGGTTCGACCACCACGGCTGGCTCAACCTCCTGGTCGCCGTGACGCGGTCGCTGTCCGCGGTGCCCCCGACGGCGAGCGGGGGTCCCGACGACGGCGGGCGCGGCGGGACCGAGGTGTCGGTCGAACCGCCCGCCGAGCTCGTCGACGCCGTGCGCGGGGCCCTGGACGCCACCGACGCCGAGGTGCTCGCCGCCGAGGTCGCGGACGTGGACGCGCCGACGGCGCTGCGGGTCCGCGCGCACCTGTCGTCGTTCGGGTCGAGCGCGCCCGCCGACCAGGGCGCCGAGATGGCCCGCCTGGGCCTGGTCTGAGGTGACTCCCCCCGCCGCCGGGACCGAGGTCGCGTTCCTCGGCCCGCACGGCACGTTCTGCGAGCAGGCGCTGCGCACGCTGGTCGAGGCGCCCGGCTCGGCCTTCGCCGGGTCCGGGCTGCGGCCCGCGGCGAGCACCACCGCGGCCCTCGACCTGCTGCGCGCGGGCGAGGTGGGGCTCGCGTGCGTGCCGATCGAGAGCTCGGTCGAGGGCGCCGTCCCCGCCACCATGGACGGGCTCGTCGAGTCCCCGCCCGTCGTCGTGGTCCGCGAGATCCTCCTCCCGGTCCGGTTCGCGGTGCTCGTGCGCCCGGGCACGGCGCCCGGCGACGTGCGCACCGTGGCCTCGCACCCGCACGGGGAGGCCCAGACCCGCCGGTGGCTCGCGGCCCACCTGCCCGCCGCCGAGGTCCGGATGACCCCGTCGACGTCGGCCGCCGCGGCCGCCGTCGCCGACGGGCAGGTCGACGCCGCGGTGAGCGCGCCGGTGGCCGCCGGGTACTACGGGCTCGAGGCGCTCGCGGACGGCGTGCACGACACCGGCGACGCGGTCACCCGCTTCGTCGTCGTCGCCCCGGCCGGTGACCGGCTCCCCGCCCCGACCGGGCGCGACCGCACCTCGATCGCGGCGACCACCGTGAACGAGCCGGGCGCGCTGCTGGCGATCCTCACCGAGTTCGCGATCCGCGGGGTCGACCTGACCCGCATCGAGTCGCGGCCCTCCAAGGAGCGCCTCGGCACCTACTGGTTCTTCCTCGACGGGGCCGGCCACGTCGCCGAGCCCGCCATGGGGGAGGCGCTCGCGGCGCTGCACCGCCGCTGCACCGAGCTGCGGTTCCTCGGGTCCTACCCGCGCGCGGTCGTTCCCCCGGGATCCACCGCCCCGTCACCTCCCGTCGCCCCGCCGGTCCCCGGCCAGGAGGGCACGGACTACGAGGCGGCCGCGAGGTGGCTGACCGCACTGCGCGAGGTGCCCGGCGAGGTCTTCGGGACCTGACCGGGCGTGGTACGGATGGACACGTGCTCCGTCTCGTGCTCGCCCGCCACGGCCAGACCCCGGCGAACGTCGCGAAGACCCTGGACACGGTCCTCCCGGGCCCGGGGCTCACCGACCTCGGCCGGCTGCAGGCCGAGGCGCTCGGCAAGGAGCTCGCGGCCGACCCGCTGGGCCCGGTCGGTCGGATCGTCCACTCGTCCGCGCGGCGGGCCCGCGAGACCGCCTTCCTGGCCGCTCCGGTGCTCGGCCTCGAGCCCTCCGAGATGGGGGGCATCCACGAGGTCCAGGTCGGCGATCTCGAGGGCCGCAACGACGAGGCCGCCATCGCCCGCTTCCGCGCCACCTACGACGCCTGGCGCGAGGGCGACGTCACCGCGCGCATGCCCGGCGGCGAGTCGGGCCGCGACGTGCTGGACCGCTACCTGCCCGCCCTCGAGGGGCTGCGCGGCGGGGACGTGACCGGCACGGTCGTCCTGGTGAGCCACGGCGCGGTGCTGCGGCTCGTCAGCCACGCGCTCGTCGGGGAGATCCCCGACCTCGGCACCGACGACCATGTCGACAACTGCGGCCGGATCGTCCTCCGGGGCGACGACGACGGCGGGTGGAGCCTGGAGGCGTGGCGCCGCGAGGCCCCGGGCGGGCTGGCCTCCACCCGGGACGCCACCGGTGGGTAGGTGGCCGGAGGCCACCTACGCCCACCCCAGCCGGTGCAGCGTCGCGTCGTCGATCCCGAAGTGGTGGGCGATCTCGTGCACCACGGTGATCGCGACCTCGTCGCGCAGCTCGTCCTCGTCGGCGCACATCTCCACCAGGGCGTCGCGGTAGAGGGTGATCCGGTCGGGGAGGACCCCGCCGTAGTCGCTGGTGCGGTCGGTGAGCGCCACGCCCTCGTAGAGACCCAGCAGGTCCGGGTCCTCGGGGTCGCGCGCCTCGACGAGCACGACGACGTTGTCCATCGCCCGCAGCAGCTCCGCCGGGAGCTCGTCGAGCGCCTCGGAGACCAGCTCCTCGAACCGCTCCGGGTTCACCGCGGGTCCGGGCTAGTTCCCGCCGCCGGGCAGCAGCGGCGGGAGCGAGGGGAGCACGCTGGGCAGCCCGGGCGCGGCCGGTGCCGGGGTGGCGCCGGCCTGCTCGGGGGCGGGCGCGGCCGTCGTCGTGGCCGCCGGGGTGGAGGGCTCGACGGCGGGTGCCCCGGGTGGGGGCAGCGGGTCGGGTGAGTCGGGGGCGGCGCCGCCGATCTTCACGCCGTCCTTGACCGCACCGGTCAGCGGCGCGAACCCGGAGTTGTCGGCGAGCAGCGAGCCCATGTTGCAGCTCACGCGGCGGGTGCCGGCGTCCCACGAGGCCTGGTTGACGTTCGTCCAGTACACGGTGAGCTTCGAATCGGTGAGCTTCTGGGCGCCGACGGCGTCCTGGGCGACCTTGGTGCACGCCGGCTGCAGGAAGTTGTCCTGGTCGTCGACCGAGGGCAGGCCGGCGGTGAACTTCGAGCCGAGGTCGACGGTGCCGGCCACCTCGGCGGCGTGGGTCTTGGCGCACGAGGAGACCGGGTCGGACACGTCCTTGCCGGAGAGCCCGAGGCAGGTGCCGGGGGCGAACACCACGGCCTGGTCGGCGTCGGCGACCTTGCCGGTCGAGGCGAGGAGGGCACCGGTGACGCCGGGGGCCTGCAGCCCGCAGCGCACGGTGCGGTCGCCGTCGCCCCAGGCCGCGGCGGTCGGCTTGAGGGCGCCGACCTTGTAGCGGCCGGTCGGGTCGAGCGGTTTGCCGAGGTAGCGGGGCACCAGGGGGCCGCACTGGTCGGCGACGATCTTCTGCCAGGCGTCGTCGGCCGGGAACGGCACGCCCTCGGGCTGGGTCGCGTTCACCGGACCCGCGGTCTCGAACAGGTGCGACGCCGAGCAGTCGACCTGGCGCACGTCGGAACCGTCGGCCCGCTGCCACGTCAGGCAGGTGCCCGGGGCCTTGGCGAGCTCCGAGGAGTCGGTCTCCGGGCCGCTGCTCGAGCCGCCCAGGACGCTCGGCGAGGAGCCGGACTCGTCACCGGCCAGCCCGAGGAAGCCCAGGCCGTTGCCGGTCGCGGCGAACGCACTCGCGGCCAGGAGCATGATCAGCGCCCCGGCGAGGACGCCGATGACGCCTCGGCGCGCGATGAGGCGCCGGGCGGCGTGACCGTCCGTGTCGTCCGCCACCCGGTCGTCGTCGCGCCGTCGCCCCGAGGACGGACGTTCCCGTAGGACCATGGTGCTGACATCATGCCGCGTGCCGGAATCGTCTCCTCGAGGGGGGATCCGCGCGCAGACGTGTGGTGGGGAGGAGTGAGGACATGAGCGACCAGCCGGAGGGCACGCACCGACGCCCGGACGGGGCCGGTGGCGGGGACGACGCGGCGACACCGCCCTCGGGCCTCCCGGCCGGCGGCGGCACCCCCGACGCCTCGGCGGCACCCACCACGCGGACCGAGCAGCCGTGGTGGAACGCGGACGGCACCGAGGGATCGGGCGCCCGCCACGCCACGCCCGACGACGAGGCCGGGGCCGCCGCGCCCGACGGTGCCGGCGGCGGCGCGCCCGACGCCGAGCCCCGGCGCGGCCGGGTCCGCTATCAGGACCCGGAGACCACGACGCCGCGGGAGCCGACCCTCGCGGAGCAGCGCGCGCGCCGGGAGTCGGAGCGCCGCCGCAAGGCCCAGGAGGAGGCCGCGGCCGCCGCCGAGCAGCGGAAGTCGAAGACCCGCAAGCGGGTGCTCATCGGCGGCGGGGTCGCGGTCGGGGTGGTCGCGATCGTGGCGATCGCCTACGCGGCGTCGTCCGGGAGCGACGACTCGGTCAACGCGCAGTGCACCGACCAGAACGGCGTCGTCGTCGACGACAGCAACTGCGCGGGCACCCCGACGAACGGGTCCTACCACGGTGGCTTCGTCCCGATCTTCCTCGGCGGCTTCGGCAACCAGTACCACTACAACTACGGCTCCAGCTCGCCCGTCGGGACCGTCGCGCGCGGCGGGTCGGTCACGGCACCGCCGAGCGGTACGAGCATCCGCAGCGGGACGACGGGCAGCAGCCTGGGCTCCACCTCGTCGAACGGGACCGTCAGCCGCGGCGGCCTCGGCGTCTCCGGCAGCTCGTCGGGGTCGGGCTCCAAGGGCTCGTCGTCGGGCTCCGGCTCGTCATCGGGCAGCTGAACCCCCACCAGCCGCCACACTCCTTCCGGGAAAGGACGCGCGTTGCGTCGCGAGAGGTCCACCCCCCGCCCCGACTGGCGCCAGAAGATCGAGGAGCAGGGCCTCGTCTTCGGCACCCCGGCCGCCGGGCAGAACGGTGCCCGGCCCTACTGGGACGAGTCGGTGCACTACGTGTTCGACATGGCCGAGATCCTCTCGCTGGAGGCCGACGTCGAGCTGCTGCACTCGATGTGCCTGGAGGCCGTCGACCACGTCGTCACCACCGAGCGGTTCCGCGACTTCGCGCTGCCGGAGTGGTGCTGGGAGCAGGTGGCCGCGTCGTGGAAGCGCCACGACCCGCACCTCTACGGTCGCTTCGACCTGCGCTACGACGGGTCCGGGCCGGCGAAGCTGCTGGAGTACAACGCGGACACCCCGACGTCGCTGCTCGAGGCCAGCATCTGCCAGTGGTACTGGCTCAAGGACGTCTACGGCGACTCCCAGGACCAGTGGAACTCGCTGCACGAGAAGCTCGTCGCACAGTGGACGGCGATCGCCGGGGACCTGCCCCGCAACGAGGTCCACTTCTGCTGGTCGCAGGCCGAGACGACCGGTGAGGACCACGTCACCACGGCCTACCTGCAGGAGACGGCGGCCGAGGCCGGCCTGGACACCGTGGGGCTCGCGATCGAGCAGATCGGCTGGGACTCCGCCCTCGACCGGTTCGTGGACCTCGAGGAGGCCCCGATGAGCTGCGTCGCCAAGCTCTACCCCTGGGAGTGGATCCTCGGCGACGACTTCGGCAAGCACGTCACCCGCAGCCTCCCCGAGACCCTCTGGGTCGAGCCGCTGTGGAAGACGCTGCTGTCGAACAAGGCGATCCTCGCGGTGCTCTGGGAGATGTACCCGGGCCACCCGAACCTGCTGCCCGCCTCGCTCGGCGACCCCGGGCTGCTCACCGAGTACGTCCGCAAACCGCTGCTCGGGCGCGAGGGCGCGAACGTGCAGATCGTCGCCGGGGCGGGCGAGCCCGTCGTCGAGACCGGCGGGGTCTACGGCGAGGAGGGCTACGTCTACCAGCTCTTCGACCCGCTGCCGGAGTTCGAGGGATACCGCCCCGCGCTCGGCGCGTGGATCGTCGGCGACGAGGCCGCCGGGCTCGGCATCCGCGAGACGACGGGTCTGGTCACCGACAACGGCGCGGCCTTCGTGCCGCACCGCATCCCCGACTGATGGCTCCCGGACACGCAGCGGAGCGGAGCTGGACCATCGGTGCCGCTCGGCGGCTGTGGACGCTCTACGAGCCGGTCCACGCCCTGACCTACTTCGCCCCCGCGGCGCTCGCGGCGGCCGGGCATCTCGGCGACTCCTTCTGGGCCCGTTACGTCGCGCAGCGGGCGGCCCCGCTCGGGCCGGTGCCGACCGCCGTCGTCGTCGCCGCCTTCGGCGGGTTCGCGCCCGACCGCATCGCCGACGCCCTCGCCGGGGTGGAGCCGGACGTCACCCCGACCACGGCGCTCGAGGTACGGCTGCGCGGGATCGACGCGGCGTTCGGCGACCTGGACGAGCGTCCCGACGGGGCCGTGGTCGCGGAGGCCGCCGACCTCGCGTGGGAGGCCGCGCAGGCCTGCGAGGACGCCGGGCGCGTGCTGGGCGCGGCGAACCGCGCGCTGCCCCGGCCCGCGACCCCGCACCTGGCGCTCTGGCAGGCCACGACGACGCTGCGCGAGCACCGTGGCGACGGCCATCTCGCCGCGCTCGCGGTGCACGGGGTCTCCCCGGTCGCCTCGCACGTGCTCAAGGTGGCCGCGGGGGAGTCACCGGCCCGGGACCTGCGGCTCGGGCGGCGAATCCCCGACGCGGCGTGGTCGGGCGAGGTCGCCCGCCTCGCCGGGCGGGGTCTCGTCACGGGTCCCGACGACGGGCCCGCGCTCACCACCGACGGGGTGGCGCTGCACGCCGCGGTCGAGGAGGCGACCGACCGCGCCGCGGCCGGGCCCTGGGACGCGCTGGGCCCGGAGCGGACGGAGCGGCTCGCGACGCTGCTGGAGCCGATCGCGGCGGCCGCCCGATCGGAGGTCCCGGCGGTCAACCCGATCGGGTTCCCCCGCTGAGCGGGCCATGAGGGGAGGATCCGGTCGCTCTACGCGGCCGAGGGTCCCCTCGCGCGGGGGCACCTGCCGCTAGGGTGCGGCGTCTCTTTCGTCCGGATGGACCCGCGCGGAGGCCTGCGTGCTCGCTCCCGACTTCTTCCCCACCCTCTTCGGCAACATCGGCCTGATCGCGCTCTACGCGGTGATCGGCGCGGTGCTCATGTACGCCGGCTACTTCGCGATCGACCTCACGACGCCGGGCGACCTGCGGGGGCTGGTGCGCGAGGGCCGACCCAACGCGGTCGTCGTCTCGGCCGCGGGCCTGGTCTCGATGGCGCTGATCGTGGTCGTCGCGATCTACATCTCCGGCGGCGGCCTGCTGACCGGCGTGATCAACACCGTCGTCTACGGGCTCGTCGGGATCATTGCTCAGGTCCTCGTCGTCCGCGGCCTCGAGGCGGTCTCGCGGCTGGACGTCGGCGCCTGCCTGCACGACGAGTACTACACCCCGGTCTCGGCCATGATTGCCGGGATGCACCTGGCGCTGGGGCTCGTCGTGGCGGTCGCGATCGTCTGACCAGGGTGTCGCGGTCCGGGCGGGTCGGACCGTTCCCTACGCTCCTCCACGGGCGGCACCGGGCCGCGGAGGAGGTGCGATGGCCGCGGGCACGACCCTCGGGTCACCCACCACGTCCGGGCCGGACGAGGGTGACACCCCGGAGCCCGGCCGGCCCGCGTACCTCGGCGGGCGCTCGCGCCTGCTCGTGGCGCTCGGCGCGCTCGCGGTCGTGCTCGCCGTGGCCGCCGCGCTGGCCCCCGTCGTCGTCTCGACCCCCACCGTCGTCTGGCCCCCGGCCGGGCGGCCCGCCACGTCCACCACCCTCGCGCTCGCCCCGCCCCGCCCGCTCTCCTTCGACGCCACCGTCCCCTGCGCGGCGCTGGCCGGCCCCGGCCCCGTCGAGGGCCTGCGGACCGTGCCCCCCGGCGGGTCGCGCGGCCTGGTCGTGGCCGCCGGCGGCGAGGGCGCCGCGCGCCGGGTGACCATCGACCTCGACGGGGCGCGCCTCGTGGACGCCCCGCTCGGGACGGCGCCGTGCACCTGGACCGTCGCGGTGACCGCGGGCCGGCCGCCGCGCGTCGCGCGGGACGGGGCGCCGGTGCCGCCGGCCTGCGGGGCCTGCGCCGACGTCGAGCCGCCCCAGGTGACGCGGCTGTCCACCGGCCGGGAGGGCACCCCCGGGCTCGGCGTCACCCTGAGCCCGGACGACCGCTACGACTCCTCGCCGTCGACGCTCAAGACGACGCTGCTGCTCGCCCAGCTCCTGGTCCTCGCCGCGATGGTGGCGGTCCTCGCCGAGGAGGCGATCCGGCGCAGCCGCCCCCGGCGCGGCCCGCCCGCCCTCGCCGCGCGGCTGGCGGCCCGGCTGCGGTCCGGCCTGGCCCGCGTCCGGGCGCACGCCTCGCCCGCGGACGCCCTCGTCGTCGTGGTCTCCGGGGTGTGGGCCGTCATCGGCCCGACGAACTTCGACGACTCCTGGTACCCGCTGATGGCCCGGGCGGCCGAGCGCACCGGGACCATGGCCAACGCGGTCTACATGTGGAACGCGACCGAGAGCCCCTTCGTCGCCTCGCAGTACCTCGTCGGGGCGTGGGGCGCCCTCGGCGGCTGGTCGCTGCTGTGGCTGCGCCTGCTCGCGGTCCTGCTCGGCCTGCTCGCGTGGGCGGGACTGCGCGTCTACACCGTGCTCGCCCTGCAGGGGACCGGGGTGCGCGACGCGAAGGTGCCGTGGGCGCTGCTCGTCGCGCACCTGCTCTGGTGGCTGCCCTACGGGCTCACGCTGCGCCCCGAGCCGCTGATCGTGCTGCTCTCGGTCATCGTGCTCGTCTGCGGGCAGCTGGCCCGGCGGTGGGGCGGGGCCGGCGCGGTCGGGGCCGTCGCGGTGGGCGTCGGGGCCGCGGCGATCTCCGTGACGTGCTCGCCGACCGGCCTCGTCGCGATCGCCCCGCTGATCGTCGACGCACCCCGGGCGTGGACGTGGCTGCGCGCCCAGTGGCCGCGGCACCGGTGGCCGGCGCTGGCCGCGATCGCGGTCGTCGTCGCGGCCGCGGGCATCGCGGTGCCCGTCGGGCTCGCGGACGCCTCGATCGGCGACGTGCTCGAGGCCCAGGCCGTGCACTCCTGGTACTACGCGACCGTCCCCTGGTACGACGAGCTCGTCCACTACCAGACCCTGCTCAACCCCGGGGTCACGCCGTGGGCGCGCCGGGCGCCGGTGCTGATCACCCTCGCCGTCCTCGTCGTCGCCGCGGTCTCCAGCGGGTGGCGCGACGAGCAGGACCCGCTGCGGCGCCTCCTGCTCACCAACGCCGCCACCACGGGCCTCGCGTTCGCCCTGCTCTCGATCAGCCCGACGAAGTGGGTCCTGCACTTCCCGGCCGTCGCCGCGTCCGGGACCGTGCTCGTCGCGGTCGCCCTGCTGCGGGCCGCGCTGCCGCGCCACGAGCGAGCACTTGCGACCGCGGCCAGCGTCGGGGTGCTCATCATCGGCGCGGCGGTGACGTTCGCGGGTCTCAACCTGTGGCGGCCGTTCTCCGACCGCGGCCAGCCCTTCGGTCCGCATGCGGTCCCCGACCTCACCCGCTCCGAGCAGGGCCTGCTCGCCCCGCACGTCGGCGACGTCTACCTGCGCAACCCGCTGATCTGGATCGCGGTCGCGCTCCTGGCCGCCTGGTGGGGCCGCTCCCGCCTGGCGCCGCGCGCCCCGCGTCCCTCCCCCGCCCGCGCGGTCCTCGTCGCCGCCTGCCTCGCCGTCGTCGTCGGGCTCGTCGGGGTGTTCGTCCTCGCGCCGCTGCGCCAGTACCCGGGCTGGACGGTCGCGCTCGGCAACGTCCACGATGCGGTGCGCTCCTCGGCGTGCGGGCTGGAGAACGAGGTGTCGGTGCTGCGGCCCGCGCCCACGCCGCTCGGGGCGCCCACGCCCGCCGTGCTCACCGGGGACTTCGCCACCGCCGCCGGCAGCCCCGTCCCCCGTCCGGTGCCCGGCCTGGGCACGGTCTGGCACACCGACGGCCCCGAGGTCTCCGGCACGGGCTCGCTCGACTCGGGCTGGTACCCGCTGCCCGCCGACGCCGGACACCCCGCGGCCGCCGGTGACCCGTGGCCCGGGGCCACCGACGTCGTCGTCCCCGTCCTGGCCGCCTCCGACCACGACCTCGCGATCCGGGCCGCGATCCGGCTCGAGATCGCGACCGGGCCGGTCGGGGCCCCGACGTCGGTGACCAGCGAGAAGATCGGCCTCTCGCCGGTCGCCGACGAGCGCACCTGGCAGCAGATCCCGATCTCGCTGGTCGGCCGGCCCGGCCCCCCGACGGCGGTGCGCGTGGTCGTGACCTCCCCGTCCGGGGTGATCGCCGTCGCGCAGCCCTGGATCGGGGGCGCGCGGCCGATCCGGGAGGTCCTCGCGCCGGGGGGAGACACCGCGCAGCGGAGCTCGACCATCGACCCCGACGGGACGGCCGTCCCGGTCCGGGCCGACCAGATGACGTCCGCGTTCTGGCCGTGCGTGGACCAGCAGTTCGTCGCCGACGGCATCGCGCCGCCGACCCGCTACCGGATGCAGGCGGGCGAGGACCTCGGCGAGAAGTACACCGGCCTCTGGACCGACAACACCCTCGGCGGCGTGTGGCGCGGGGAGGACCTGGAGTCGACCTACCTCCGGCTCCCGACGTCGGTCCCGGCCGGCGGTCCGGCGGCCCGTCCCTGGGGGTCGGTCGACCTCGTGGTGCACGACCTGCCGACCGGCGGGACCACCCTCGTGCCTGGCCGGACCACCCGATCGGGTCTCGCCCGGCAGCCCACGATCGCCCGGGAGTCCTACGCGGGCGTCGAGTTCCAGGGCGCCGACGGCTGAGACGCCGGCTCGGCGCCCGACTCCTCCCCGGGTGTCCGGATCAGGCCGAGGGGTTGACGCGTAGTGGTCACCCCGGCGAGGGGGGCCAGATGGCCCTCGTCATCATGGGTTGCCTCGCGCCGTCGTCCGCGGCGCCCACCGGAGAGGGGGACCATGTCCGGTTCCACGGACGTCGCGGTGGTCGGTGCCGGCCCGTACGGGCTCGCCGCGACCGCGTTCCTGCGTCACCAGGGCACGTCGACCCACACCTTCGGCGAGG
The DNA here is from genome assembly GCA_025925615.1 of Actinomycetospora sp. Classification (GTDB taxonomy): domain Bacteria; phylum Actinomycetota; class Actinomycetes; order Mycobacteriales; family Pseudonocardiaceae; genus Actinomycetospora. The sequence continues at coordinate 18,879 of JAICLN010000012.1, forward strand.
TGATGGGTTCCTGGCGCCACCAGATGCCGCGCGGCATGATCCTGCGCTCCAAGGAGCGCGCCTCGTCGATCGCGCACCCGGTGCCCGGGCACACCATCACCGCCTGGGCCCGCGCCCACGACGTGGCGCTCGACAACCCGGCGACGCTGCAGCACTTCCTGGACTACGGCGACTGGATCGCCGAGCGCATCGTCCCGGACCTCGACCACCGCCGCGTGGACCAGGTCGTCCGCGAGGGGTCCGGCTTCTCGGTGCACCTCGACGACGGCGACCGGATGCACGCCGAGCGTGTCGTCATGGCCGTCGGGCTGCGCAACATGGAGCGCTCGGTGCCGGAGCTGGACGGACTCCCCGAGGGCGCCGTCTCGCACGTCGCGCACCACGAGGACCTCTCGACGTTCGTCGGCCGGCGCGTCATCGTCGTCGGGCTCGGGCAGAGCGCGCTGGAGAACGCGGCGATCCTCGCGGACCACGGCGTGGACATCTCGGTCCTCGCCCGGGCGAAGGCCCCGCACTGGCTCGGCCCGCACAAGCCGAAGGGGTCCCCGCCGCCCACGTTCCGCGAGAAGTGGCGCGTGCCCCCCACGGACGTGGGCGGGCGCGCGACCGGCTGGCTCGCCGCGGCCCCCGAGACCTACCGGCGCCTGCCCGAGCGGCTCCAGCTCGAGGTCCGCCGCCGCTGCCTGTTCCCGGCCGGCTCGCACAACCTGCGCGTCCGGCTCGAGAAGGTGCCGTTCCACCTGGGGCAGGGCATCCGCTCCGCCGAGTTCACCGGCGGCGAGATCGTCCTGACGCTGGCCGACGGCTCGACGCTGCGGGCCGACCACGTCATGGTCGGCAGCGGCTACGACGTCGACGTCACCCGCTACGACCTGCTCGACAAGGAGCTGCTCGGCGAGCTGACGCTCCTCGACGGGTCGCCGAAGCTCGGCAAGGGCTTCGAGTCCTCGGTCCCCGGGCTGCACTTCCTCGGGGCGCCGGCCGTGCGGTCCTTCGGTCCGGTGAACCGCTTCGTCACCGGCACCTGGTACGCCGCGCCGGAGCTCGCCCGCCGCATCGCCGGCAAGCGGGGCCCGACGCTGCGGGTCGCCTACCCCGTGGGCTCGCACGCGATCGCCTGACCCGGAGGGCCCGCCCGTCCCGAGCGAACGGCCCGTTCGCTGCTTCTACTGCAGCGAACGGGCCGTTCGTGCGTTCGGCCACCCAGGCCGCTCCGGGAGCGAACGGCACAGTCGCTGCTCTCGGCGCAGCGAACGGGCCGTTCGTGCGTTCCGGGCGGACGGGCTCAGCGGAGCCGGCGGGCCCGCGGGACCCAGGTGCGGGCGAACCGCCGCAGGACCGGGGTCGTGCGGCCGACGAGCATCGGCAGGACCGGCAGCGGGTCGTCGAGGGCGAACCAGCCGTGCTCGGTCGACGGCGCGCGGCCGTCCGGGGCCGGCCCGTCGGTGCGGTCCCCGCGGTAGGCGACGCGGGCTGCGTAGTCGAAGTCCTCGACGACGAACGCCCGCCCCTCGGGGAACGGGGCCCGCGGCGCCGGACGGCCGGTGAGGGCGAGGTGCTGGGCGCGCACGACGTCGAGGCCGGCCGAGTCCTCGAAGAGCCGGAACTGGGCGCCGACGCGCGGGTTGAAGTCGACGAGCTTGTAGCGCCCGTCGCGCAGGTCCCGCCGCCAGTCGAGGTCGGCGATCCCGCGGAAGCCCACGGCGTCGAAGAGCCGGCGGGAGAGGGTCGCGAGCTCGTCGTTCCAGCGGGCCCGGCCCGCCGTCGTGAACCCGGCGTGCGGCGGCCACGAGCGCACCTTCACCCCGGTGAACAGCGTGGCGTCCTCCGCCGCGCCCGGGCCGGGCCACCAGGCGTGCACGACCCAGTCCTCGGCGGTCTCGCGCGGCAGGTACTCCTGCAGGATCACCGACGGGTCGTCGTCCCAGTCGAGCGCCATCGCGCGCAGCCGGTCGGGGTCCTCGACGACCGTGGAGGAGCGGACCGTCGGGTGGCGGTGGCGCTCGAAGGGGTGGCGGCTCTTGACGACGACGGGGAACGCGCCGGTCGCGGCGTACTCCTCGACCTCGGCGAGGGTCTCCGGGAACACCGTCATCGGCGTCGGGATGCCGTGCTCGGAGCAGGCCCGGTGCAGGCCCTCCTTGCTGGCGACCCGGCGCGGGAGGCCCGGGTCGTCGCAGCGCGGGAAGAGGAAGTCGTCGGACAGGCCCGGCTCCGCGGCCAGCTCGGAGACCACCGCGGCGGCCTCGTCGTCGGTCGTCACGAGCACCGCCGGCCGGCCGATCGCCTTCGCGATGCCGTGCAGTCCCTCGGCGAGCTCGGCGGGGTCCTCGCTGCCGGTGGTCGGCCACGAGAACCGGCCCCGCAGGTGGCGGGAGCAGGCCGCCGGGGTGAACCGGCCCTCGGTGACCGCGTAGACGTCGACCCCGCACCGGCCGAGGCTGCGCACGACCCCGACGCCGCCGTGGTGCAGCGGGTAGTTGCCGAGCTTGAGCAGCAGGGCCGGCACCGAGCGGTCCAGCTCCACCCGCTCCCGGGCCCCGCGCGTGTCGATCAGCACCAGGCAACCCCCTCCGACGCGTCGCGGGCGAGCGTAGACGGGCGTGACCGGGGTCTCCGCCGCAGGCCCGGGAGGCCGCGGCGGGGGCTCCGGGCACCGCGTGCCACGATCGCCGGCATCCCGCCGTGGCGGGCCGACCGCGGGGAGGCGACGGTGGAGTGCGATCCGACCGGGACGGGGCTCGCCGTGCTCGTGGTGTCCGCCGGAGCGGCGGAGCCCCTCCAGCGCACCCTCGACGGCGTCGCGAAGCACCTGCCGTCGGCGCGCGTGCTCGTGTGGTGCCAGCCGATCGGTCGCGATCGAGGGGACGACGACCGCGCCGGGCTGGCCGCCGCGCGGCCGGACGTCGACTGGACGTTCGCGGAGGCCGACGCCGGGCGGGTCGCGGCCCGGAACGCGCTGGCGGCCCGCGCCGACGCCGCGTCCCCGGGCACTCCGGCCGACGTGCTGCTCCTCGAGCCGGGCGTGGAGCTCCTCGGCCCGCTCACCGCCGCCCGCGCGGCGCTCGCCCGCCCGGGGGTCGCCGCCGTCGCGCCGGTCCCCGAGCCGGACCCGGCCGATCCCCACCCGTGGGACGCGGTCGTGCGGCGCACCCCCGGGCTGGTGCGCGACCTGGTCGAGGAGGCCGGCGCCGCGGAACGCCTGCGCGGCCGTCCCGCCGGCGGGCGGCTCGCGGCCCCGCCCGGGGACGGCCCGCTCGACGGTGTGCTCGTCGGCGGCTGCCTGCTCCTGTCCGGCGCCGCCCGCGCGGCACTCGGCGGCTTCGACGAGGACTTCTTCGACCGCGGCGAGGACCTCGCCTGGCAGCGGGCGGCCCGCGCGGCCGGGTGGACCCTGCACCTCGTCGCCGACCCCGACGACCGCGCCCATCCGGGTGACGGGGCCGGCCAGGTCCGGATCCCCGGCACGGCCTCGGCCCCGAGCAACCCGGACCGGGTCCGCCGCGAGACCGAGCTCGAGCGGGCGGCGCGGGTGATCCTGCTCGGCAACGCCGGGCACCGGGGCGCGGGCACGGCCTACGCCGCCGGCACCCGCCTGCTCGACCACCTGCTCCCGGCCGCCCGGGCCGGCCGCCGCCGTCGCACCGCACGGATCACCGAGCGGGTGGCGGGCCTGCCCGCCGTCGTCATCACCTCGAACAACCTGGTCCTCGGCGGCGCCGAGCGGCAGCGCATCCTGCTGGCCAACGAGCTCGTCGCCCGCGGCCACGCGGTGACGGTGGTGTGCCTCAAGGAGCTGGGTCGCTACGTCACCGAGCTCGACCCGCGGGTGCGCCTCGCGCTGCAGCCGTTCTGGCTGCCGGTGGTGGACGCCGCGGACCTGCCCGGTGACGACGCCGTCGTGGTCGGCG
>JAICLN010000142.1 GCA_025925615.1 Actinomycetospora sp.
CTCGGCGGCCGCCGGGCCGAGCACCAGCGCTATCCCGCACACGGCCGCTCCAGGTGCTGCTCGTAGGTGGACACCCAGGCCGGGCTCAGGCAGAGGTGCCACGCCTGGCCCTCGTCGATGAGGTTGATCGTCCCGGCGTCGCGCAGCGCGAGCAGGATCTCCTGCAGCGGCTCGGCCCGCCCGTGGTGGGCCAGCCAGGACATCTCGACGTCGGCCGCGTACCCGGCACAGTGCGAGCTCGCCGTGGCCGCCGAGTAGCCGAGGTCGCGCAGGTGGTCCTGGACGGCCTCGCTGCGGACCAGGCAGTTCACCCAGAACCCGCGACGCCAGTGCGGGTCCGTCGCCGCGAACCGCCGGGACACGTCGTTGAGGAGGGCCACGACGGCGGGTCGCGCCCGGTCGTAGCTCAGCCCCGACGAGTGCGGCTCGAGCCCCGGCGCCCACCGCCGGACCGCGTAGTTCCGGGCCCGGACGGGGAGCGACGCCGTCGACACCCGGTACCGGAAGCCGACCTCGCCCCGCGCGCGCAGCCCGCCGAGCGACACCAGGTCCCGGGACGCGAGCACCGCGGCGTCGTCGGCGAACGGACGCGCCTGGTCGGCGCCCGACCACCACAGGACGTCGATCTGCTGCAGCAGCAGCAGGCGCACGTGCTCGGCCGGGGTCCGCACGTTCGACCGGGGGCCCGGCCGGAACGCCAGCGCCTCGGCCTCGATGCGGGTGAGGACGCGGCCGGCGCCTCCGGGCAGGACGTCGAGCACCGCGAGCAGGTCGGGCTCCGCCGCGGCGCGCTGCCGCACACGAGGACCGTCGAGCCCCGCCACGATCCGGGCGACCGCATCGCGATACGCCACCAGGGCGTCACTCGACGGTGCCCCGTCCTGCACGAGCGGGTCCTGCTCGGCTGTGGTCACGGAAACGGACCGTAGTCACAGGAATCACAATGACCACTTGCGACGCGCCGCGCGTGCCGGGACGACGTGTAGTCCCGGAGGACGTCACCGCCACCGAACTGACTCGTTCGTCTGAAGGAGCTAACGGCATTGCCCACAATGGCCCAACGACTCGCCGTCACCCTCATCCCGACGACAGGAGATCCCCTGTGACCATGCGCCGCCTCACCTCCGCCGTCCTCGCCGGCACCGCCCTCGTCGGGGCACCGCTGCTCACCGGCGGCATCGCCTCGGCCAACACGAGCCACCACGACGACGGCAAGGGCAGCCTCGTCTACGCGCCGGTCAACGCACCCACCAACACCTGCGGGAACACGGTCAACGTCATCGCCCAGCTGAACCCGGCCTTCGGGAACTCGTGCACGAACGGCTCCTGAGCCGCCGCGAGGAGCCCGCCCGACGTCGGGCGGGTCACCCCGCGGAGCCGAGGACCTTCCCGCCGAAACGCACCAGCGCCGCCGGGTAGACCCGCGGTACGAGCCGGACGAACAGGTCGACGAGCTTCGCGTCGTTGCCGACGAGCACGCGCGGTTTCCCGGCCTCGACGCCGTCGACGACGATCGTCGCCGCCCGGTCGGCGGGGAGCTTGAGCAGCTTCTCGTTGTAGGTGCGCATCCGGGCCTCGTCGGAGGCCGACGGCGCGCGCTTCGCCGCGCCGCGCTCGAAGGCGGCCGTCGCGATGTTCGTCTTCACCCCGCCGGGGTGGACGACGGTGACCCGCACCGGGTGTCCGGCCGAGAGCATCTCGGCGCGCAGCGTCTCGGTGAACCCGCGGACGCCGAACTTGCTCGCGCAGTAGGCGGACATGCCCGGCTGGGCCATGATCCCGTTCAGGCTGGAGACGTTGACGACGTGGCCGTCGCCGGAGGCCACGAGGTGCGGCAGGAACGCCTTGGTGCCGTGGATGACGCCGAAGAGGTTGATGCCGAGCACGTGGTCGTACTCGTCCCACTCGCCGTCGAGGACCGACCCGGAGCTCGCGACGCCGGCGTTGTTGTAGATCTGGTGCACCACCCCGAAGTGCGCGACGACCGCGTCGGCGTGCTCCTGCACCGCCTGCCGGTCGGCGACGTCGAGGCGGGCGCCGAACACCTCGGCGCCCAGCACCTTGACCTGGTCGGCGGTCTCGCCGAGGCCGGCCTCGTCGACGTCGGAGAGCGCGAGCCGTGCGCCCCGCCGGGCCAGCTCGAGGGCGAGCATGCGCCCGATGCCCGAGCCGGCTCCGGTGACCACGGCGACCTTGTCCCGGACGCTCCCCATGACTCTCCCTGCCTCGACGCTGCTGATCCGGCGCTACGGTACGGCTGCGTACCGATTCGGGCAAGGTAGGCCTCTCCGCTGACGTCGGCGTGACTGTCGGACCCTCGAACCACCGAGCCGCTACGACGGCGACCCCGACTTCTGATCGGGGCGTCAGGCCGGGCCGGGCTCAGGCCTGCTCGATGCGGACCATGTTGCCCGCGGGATCGCGGACGGCCGCGTCGCGCACACCCCAGGGCTGGCTCGTGGGCTCCGAGAGCACCTCGACCCCGACCGCGGAGGCGATCTTGTCGAAAGTCGCGTCGAGGTCGTCGGACCGCAGCTGGATCATGCCGAGCGAGCCCTTGGCGAGCAGCGCGGCGAGCGCGTCGCCGTCCTCCTGCGAGCGACCCGCGTGCGGCGGCGACAGCACGATGTTGACCTCGGGTTGGGTGTCGGTCACGAGCGTGACCCAACGGAAGGTGCCGTTGCCGACGTCGTTGCGGACCGTGAACCCGAGGGTGTCGCGGTAGAAGGCGAGGGCCGCGTCGACGTCGTCGACGGCCACGTGCATGCCGGCCAGGGAAATCGTCATGGCGAGGACGCTAGGCCCCCGGCCTCGGCGGGGGCTTCTCCGAATCTGCTCTCCCCCGGACTCCCCCGCGGCCCTCCGCGGCGCCGCCCTTCCGCGGCCGTGCGACGGCCATCGTCTGGCAGACGGGCAGGGGCCGGAGATCGTCGTGGTCCCGGGCGCGGTAGGCCGACGGCGTCTCCCCCACCAGCTCGGCGAAGCGGGTGGAGAACGACCCGAGGCTGGTGCAGCCGACCGCGAAGCACACGTCGGTCACGCTCAGGTCACCCCGGCGCAGCAGCGCCTTCGCCCGCTCGATGCGCCGGGTCATGAGGTAGGAGTACGGCGTCTCGGAGTAGGCCTCGCGGAAGCGGCGGCTGAAGTGAGCCGTCGACATCAGCGCCGTCCGGGCGAGGGCGGGCACGTCGAGCGGCTGCGCGTACTCGCGATCCATCCGGTCGCGGGCCCGGCGCAGGCGGCGCAGCTCGTCGAGGTCGGCGGTCACCGGGCCATCCTCCGGGAAATCGGTCCCTCAACGCGGCGCGTACATGATGACGCCGACCCCGACGAGGCAGATCACGGCGCCGAGGACGTCGAACCGGTCGGGCCGATAGCCGTCGAGCACGACCCCCCAGAGCAGCGAGCCCGCGACGAAGACACCCCCGTAGGCCGCGAGGATGCGGCCGAACGCCGCCTCGGGCTGCAGCGCGGCGACGAATCCGTAGAGTCCGAGGGCGACGATTCCGAGGCCCGCCAACCACCAGGCGCGGTGCTCCCGGACGGCCTGCCAGATCAGCCAGGCGCCGCCGATCTCGAGGACCGCGGCGACCACGAACAGCCCGATCGACCGGAACGTCACCGATCCGTCTCCGTCTCCACCGGCCGCACGGTAGACGCTGGCTGGATGGCGGAGGGGCCCGAGCCGATGTGGCGGTGCCCAGGGTGCGGGCGGACGTTCGCCTCGGTCCGCCAGGTCCACACCTGCCGGCGGCTCGGGGACCTCGACGTCCACTTCGCCCGCTCCGCCCGCGGGATGAGCTTCGCGGCGTTCGCCCCCCGCCGCCGGTGGCTCGACGGGCACCTCGTCCTGGCCCGGGCAGCGACGAGCCCTCGCTTCCGCCGGGTGGAGGTCTGATCCTCTGACTCATCGGCACCGACGAGGGGCACGCCAGGCAGGGAATGGGACCTCCGAACCTGCCCGACGTGCCCCTCGTCCTCGAGAGAGGGCCGCGTTGGGCGCCAGCCCGATCAAGGGCACACCACGCAGCCCACCGAGGCCGTGGACCTGCCTGACGCGCCCCTCGTCCCCGTCCACAGGGCTGCGCCGAGTCCGAGCGCTCGGCCCGGACCTCAGCCCTCGATGACCCGCGGCTCGTCCGAGGCGGCCGGCTTGCCGCCGGGGAGCGTGAGGGCCAGCGGGACGCCGATGGCGGTGAGGATCGCGGTGACGATGAGCAGGTCGTTGAGCGAGGTGATGAAGACCTGGCTCTGGAGCTGCTCGAAGGCCTGGTACTGCTGCATCATCGCTCCGGACCCTGAGCCCGCGGAGCTGCCCGCCGAGGCCGCCGAGGCCGCCGACGACGCGGCGGAGGAGGCCGAGGTCCCCGTCGAGCTGTTCGCCATCCCGGTTCGGTCCGCGAGCCCCTGCGCCTGCTGCAGCGTCATCAGCGCGGTCATGGCGGCGAGGCCGATGGCCGAGGAGGTGCGCTGCACGACGGTGTTGAACGCGCTGCCGTTGGACGTGAACCTCGCGGGCAGCGAGGACAGCCCGCCCGTCATGATCGGCATCATCGCGAGCCCGATGCCCGCGGCGCGCACGGCGAGGATCAGTTCCAGGTGACCGTGCGGGGTGTCCGGGGTCAGGGTCGCCATGTCCCACGTGGTGGAGGCGACGATCGCCAGCCCGATGGCCGCCGGCCACTTCGCGCCGAAGCGGTCGTAGATCTGACCGGCCAGCGGCATGATCACGGCCATCACCAGGGCCTGTGGCAGCAGGAGCAGCCCGGTGTCGAACGCTCCCATGTCCTGGAACTGCTGCAGGTAGAGCGGGATGTAGAACAGCACGCCGAACAGGCCGACGGACACGATCGCGATGAGGATCAGCGAGTTGCTGAAGGCCCAGGTCTTGAACACCCGGACGTCCAGCAACGGCTCGTCGACCTCGAGCTCGACGATCACGAACAGGGCCAGCGACAGCACGCCGACGACGAGCAGGATCAGCGTCGGGTAGGACGTCCAGCCCCAGGTGGGCGCCTCGGAGAGCGCGAGGAGCAGCGAGAACGCCCCGACCGCGATGGCGAGGAAGCCGGGCAGGTCGAACCGCCGGCCCGGCTCGGGCCGGAAGCGCGGGAGCAGGAAGACCGCGCCGATGACCCCGAGCACGCCGACCGGCACGTTGATGAAGAAGATCAGCCGCCAGTCCACGTACTCGACGAGGTAGCCGCCGAACGTCGGGCCGATGGCCGGCGCGAACACGATGCCCAGACCGTAGATGCCCATGGCGCCGCCGATGCTCTTCTTCGGGACGATCTTGTAGAGCATGGAGAGCGCGACGACCGGGATGATGCCGCCCGGGATGGCCTGCAGGATGCGGAACGCGATCATGCTGTTGACGTTCCACGCGAGCCCGCAGAGCGCCGAGAACAGCGCGAAGCCGATCATCGCGAAGGTGTACGTCCGGCTGAGGCCGAGCCGTGCGCCCAGCCAGGCGCTCGCCGGGACGATCACGCCTTCGGCCAGGGAGTACGACGTCGAGACCCACTGGATCTGGTCGGTGGTCGCTCCGAAGTCGTTCTGCATCGTCGAGATCGCGACGTTGACGATGCTGATGTCGAGCACCGACATGAACATGCCGACGACGAGGACGAGCAGCGGGACGAGCCAGTTCGCGCGCGGGCCGGGCTGCTCCGGTGCGGCCGGCCCGGTCGGCTCGGCCGGCTTCGCCGGCGCCGTCGTCCTCGGGGCGTCCGCCGGGCGCGCCGGGGCGGCCGGCGGATGCCCGTTGCGGCGCGTCGTCTCCCGGGTGCCCGGGAGGGTGGAGCCGGGGTGTCCGTCGTCGAGCGTGGTCGGGGCGGCCCCGACCCCGGTCTCGGTCGACATGCGCGGGCTCTCCTCCTCGCCGACGGCGTCCCCCGGGGTTCCAGGGATCACGGCGTCACGCGCCGCCGCAGGAGGCGTCACGTCACCCGATCGAGACCGTAGGACGGGGCGAGCCGGCCCGCCCGGCGATGTGGGAGAGGTCTCCCACGTCTGCCGGAGCGGCCCGACCCGGGACGTCGGGCTAGTCGCCCGGCTTGTGGATGTCCACCGTCACGTTCATGCCGGGGATGAGGTCGAGGCCCTGGGCGTCGTCGATGCCGATGCGCACCGGGATGACCTGGGTGACCTTCTGGAAGTTGCCGCCCGAGTTGGACTGCGGGAACTGCGAGAACACCGCCGCCGCGCCGCCCTGGATCTCCTGGACGGTGCCGTGGAACTCCCGGCCCGGGTAGGCGTCGACGGTGAAGTCGACGGGCCGGTTGACCTGGACGTCGTCGATGTCGGTCTCGTCGACGCGCGCGGTGACGTAGACGTTGCTCGGGTCGTAGGCGATCGCGAGCTGCGCGCCCGCCGTCACGTACGCGCCCTCGGTGGTGTCCGAGTTCGCGATGGTGCCGGCCGCCGGGGCCCGGATCGGGAGCTGCGGCTGCACGTAGGCGCCCTGCACCTGGACGCGGCCCACGACCTGGTCGCGTCGCAGCACGCTGCCGATGGTGCCCTTCCAGCCGACGAGGGTGCCGCTGGTCGGCGCCACGATCGGGATCTTGGTGCCGTCGATCTGGGCGTTGTCGGTGGAGACGACCTTGCTCGAGTTGATGAAGTAGTTCGCGGCGAAGGCCGCGGCCGCGAGCACGGCGAGGATGACGATGATCGTGAGGCCGATCTTCGTCGAGCGCTTGAGCCCGCGGCGCTTCGTCTCGCCCTCGGCCGGGGTGCCCTCGGCCGACGTCCCATCAGGAGGCGTGGCTGCGTCGACCGCCGCGCCCCCCTCGGGGCTCTCCGGGGCGCTCACGCCGAGCCGCCCAGCAGGACCTGCTGGCCCTCGGCGAGGCCGCTGGTGATCTCGGTGCGGTCGGCGCCGACGAGGCCGGTCGTCACCGGTGTCGGTACCTGCCTGCCGTCGGGTTCCACGAGGGTGACCGTGGCCCTGTCTCCCTGTCGGTGCAACGCCGCGTTCGGCACGCTGATCTTCTCGTCGGACTGGGCGGTGATCACCGAGGCCCGGGCGGACTGTCCGTCGTGGACCCGCGGATCGGTGTTCGGCAGCGCGATCGTCACGTAGTACTCGACGCTGCCGCCGATCGCCGTCGACGACGGGGCGACCGAGAGGACGGTGCCGTCGAAGGCGTGGTCCGGGACCGCGTCGAGCGAGATGGTGGCCCGCTGCTGCGGTGCGATGTTCGCCGCGTCGACCTCCTGGAACGGCGCGACGACGGCGAACTGGGCCACGTTCTGCAGGACGAGGAACTGCGTGCCCCCGGGACGTGAGGGGGATGCCGCGCCCGGTGCGGCGGCGGCGCCGGCCGCCTGGGCGGCACCCGGGATCGGGGCGTCGGAGCCGGGCGCGAACGGCGTGGTGGACGACGACGGGGCCACGTACTCCCCCACTCCGCCGTTGAGCGCGGACACGGTGCCCGCAGCCGGCGCCCGCAGCGTGGTGTTGTCGACGGCCTTCTGCGCGGTCGCGACCCCGGCCCGGGCGCCGTCGACCGCGGCGGCCGCCGCGTCGAGGGAGTTGGGGCGGTCGGCGCTGGCGGAGTCGAGGCCGTTCTGGGCGCTGACCTGGCCCTGCCGGGCGCTGGCCACCTGCAGGTTGCCCGCGGCGGCGTCGACGGTCCGCTTCTGCTGGGCCTGCGCGAGTTGCTGCCGCGCCATCTGCACGCCCTGCTGGGCGGACTGCACGCCGTACTGATCGGCGGGAATCTTCTGGCACGGCGCAGGCGGGGCCGTCGTGTAGGTCGGCTGGCACGCCGCGATGTCCGCCGCGAGCGCCGCCTGGGCCTGGGTCACGCCGGACTGCGCCTGACCGATCGCCGCGGAGGCGGCCTTGATCGCCGCGTCGTCGGCCGCGAGGGTCGCCCCGGCCTGGCGCTTGGTCGCCGAGACCACCGAGGAGGCGGCGTCGACCGAGTTCTGGGCACCGTCGACCGACGTGCCGTCCTTCACCCGCGCGTAGTTGGCCTCCTGCGCCGCGAGCTGGGACTGCGCTTGCCGCAGCTGCTGACGGGCGCTGAAGTCGTCGATGGTGGCGAGGACCTGGCCCGGGGTCACCTGGTCGCCGACCGAGACCCGCACCGAGGTGAGCTGGCCACCGGTGGAGAACCCGAGGTTGGTGGCGCCGAGCGCGGAGACCGACCCGCTCGACTCCACGCCGGTACTGACGGCGGCGCGTTCGACACGGGCGGTCTTCGGCGGGCCGGCACTCTCCGATCCACCGCAGGCACCCACGGTGAGGGCAGCGGCTACGGCAAGTGCGAGGAGCGTCATCCGTCGTACGGAGCAACGGGTCACGAGCAGAACAACGCGCGGAGTCGATCTGGGATACGACTCCCGCAAGGGAGTCACCTCAGCGGTGATCCGCTCCCCCTGCGGGGATCACCGGGAAAGATGTCTCGTTCGCGCCACACGGGGTCGATGTCCGACCAGTCGTAGGACGAGGTGACGACGTACCGCCGTCGACGGGCTCCAGCCGATCGGGAGACGGTCGGCCATGGCGCGCATCCTGGCAGTCGCAGGGGTCCGCCATGGGTCAGCCCGCCGGGCGCCAGGCATCCAGGACGTCGGTGGGGAGGTCGCCCCGGGGTCCGGTCGCGTCGGCCAGGCCCACGCAGCGGTCGCCGAGGAAGAGTCCCAGCCCGTAGTGCACCGTCGGCCCCGCGTCCAGCACCGCGACCCCGACCTCGTACTCGGCCGGGTAGCCGACCTCGGCCACGTACTGCACCCGGAACGCCGACGGCGCGATCGCGGGCGGCGGGCCGCCCCACCCGGAGGTGAGGACCTCGTCCTGGAGCGCGGCGACGCCGTCGGCGTACCAGGACACGAGGGCCACGTTGTTGACGTGGCGGTTGGTGTCGATGTCGCCGATGCGGGCCCGCAGCGAGACCGCGAACGGGTAGGTCGAGCGGTCCCGCCGCTCGGCCCCGGGCCGATGGACCGCGGGGGCATCCGGCTCGTCGAGCACGAGCCCGGCGAGGTCCGAGCGCAGGGCGTCGGGCAGCTGCGCCGGGCCCGCGCCGGTGGCGAAGACGGTGACGGTGTCCCCTCGCGCCACGCAGCGGTCGTCGTCGAACACGCCGTACCCGTAGGTGAACGACGAGCCCCCGACGCGGCGGATCCCGACGCCGATGCGGTACTTGCCGTCCCAGCGCATCGGGGCGAGCCGATCGATGTGCTGGGCGGCGAGCAGCACCCGGAACGGTCCGAACTCGCCGTCCTCGACGAGCCGGCGGAAGGCGGGCAGCTCGACGGCGACCCGGACGTCCTCGAACCACCGGGCCAGCCCGATCGTCGAGATCATCCCGTCGTGACCGAGGTCGGAGTAGCGCGGGACGGCGTCGCGCAGCACCGGGTACGCGCCGGGGTGGGTCAGCGCGCAGTGGGCGGCAGCGGGTTCCGGCATGGGTGCCATCGTGGCGACACCGCCCGGCAGAGCGCTGCCCCGGTGGGCCCGCGTCACAGGCGCGACGCGTCACAAACGCACCACACGTACGGCTCCGACTGGGGACGGCCGTCCGGGGTGGAACGCCTCGATCTCGCTGATCGGCGCCCGGGAGGACAGCCCGAAGGACCAGCTGGGGACGGGGGAC
>JAICLN010000078.1 GCA_025925615.1 Actinomycetospora sp.
CGCCGTCCTGGACCTGACGCTGCGCTACACCGGCGAGCGGGTGCCGTGCGGCCGGCCGGTCGCGACGTTCCCCGCCGTCGCGGCGCACCTGGTCCGCATCGCCGAGCAGACCGAGCTCGCCGCGATCGCCGCCCGCAGCGCCGCGGCGGGAGCGGGCGAGGAGGACGTGCCGGCCGCCCTCGCCGTCGCGGCCGCGGCGGCCGGCGCCTCGGAGGCCGCGGGCGCCGTCGCCGCCGCGGCCCACCAGGCCACCGGCGCCATGGGCATGACCCGGGAGTTCGCGCTCGGCGCCCTGACCCGCCGGTTGTGGACGTGGCGCGACGAGTGGGACGGCGGGCGTCCGTGGGCCGCGGAGCTCGGGCGGTCCCTGGCCGCAGGCGGCGCCGACGCGTTCTGGCCGACGCTCTCCCGCGGCCTGGTCACCGGGTGACGGTCCGGGTCACGAACCGCGTCCGGTAGCGCTCGACGACCAGCAGCAGCACGAACTCGACGACGACGGCGCTGACCACCAGCTCGGCGTCGAGGTAGCCGAGGACGACGTTCACCCCGGCCAGCGCGATGACGAGGCCGGCCCGGCTCATCGCGGTGCCCCACCGGTCCCGGCCCAGGACCAGGGCCACCGCGGCGAGCAGCAGCAGCGCCCCGACGATCGCCTCGCCTGCGGAGCGACCACGAGCATCGGCGGCCGGGAGCCCGGCGGGACCACCTGGTCGTCGAGCACCAGCTCCGAGTCCGGACCGCCGGCCACGAGGACGATCAGGATGACCAGCCCGACCAGGGATGCCAGCCCGAGCAGCGTCGAGCCCGCGATGAGCACGAGGCGGTGTGCCCACCGGGGCAGCAGGACCGCCTCGACACGGAGCAGGGTCGCTCGCAGGGCGCTGGTGCGGGCACCGGGCGGTTCGACGGCGTCGACGGGCTCGGTCTCGGTCTGGGCCTCGGTCTCGACGAGCGGCCGCTCGAGCTGGGTGCGCCGCGCCAGGGTGGCGACCCCGAGCACGGCCAGGAAGACGACGTAGATGATCGGTGCCGCGAGCGGGGTGAAGTAGTCGTTCGCCTGGGTGATGAACTTCCCGACCTCGTCGACGAAGAGGCCCGAGCCGACGCCCACGCACACCGCGGTCACCCGGTGGACCCAGGCGTCGGCCCAGAGCAGCACGAGCATGCCGCCGACGAGCAGGAGCAGCCCGCCCCACAGCGCATGGGCCAGGTGGTAGACCTCCCCGCCGATCTGGGGATAGCCGGTCAGCGCGAGGTAGAGCCGGGTCACGACGACGGTGACCCCGAAGCTGACCGCCACCAGCCGCAGGCTCCGGGGCGCGTCGGCGCGCTGGACGGGGGCGCGGCTCCGGTGGGGGGCCGTCACGGTGGGGGAGACGTCCGCCGTGACCGGCATCGTGCTCATCGGGCCCCCTCGCTCGTCGTCGCGGGAGAACGCTAGGGGACGGCGGTGACCTCGATCCAGCTCTCGCCGAGGCCCGTGCGCAGCAGATCGGTCCGGGAGAGGCGCGCGACCCAGGGTGACGGCGTCCAGGGTCCGGACGGGGGCCCGGACTCTCATTCGCCGGAAGGACCGCGAAACGTCACTCGCTCAGCGCAACGGTCACCCGGCCTGTGCGTCTGCATGTGCGTCCGATCGGTGCGAGGATGGCGGTCTGGACCGATACCGTGTCGGATGCTGGGTCGGAGGGCGGGAGGCCGCGGTGCTGCAGTGCTGCCCCAACGGGACACGCCCCGAGGGCGTGTCTCCGGCCCTCCCGAGCACCCCCGAGGAGCTCGCCCGGGACGCCGGCGCGGTCGCGGCGCTGGGCGTCCGCAGCCTGCACGTGCACCCCCGCGACGAGGCGGGCCGCGAGAGCCTGGACACCTCGGTGATCGGGACGACGGTCGCCGCCATCCGGGCGGCCGCGCCGACCGTGGAGATCGGCGTGCCCCTCGCGCGCTGGGTGGAGCCGAACGCGTTCCGGCGGACCCAGCTGGTGCAGGAGTGGGTCGCCCTGCCGCGCCACGCCCGTCCCGACGTCGTCGCCGTCAGCGTCCACGAGCGCGGCTGGGAGACGGTCTGCGAGGCGCTCGCGTCCGTCGGTCTGGGGATCGAGCTCGGGGTGTGGACCACCGGCGACGCGGTGCAGCTGCGTCAGGCCGGGGTCCCGCTCAACACGGTCCGGGTCACGGTCGAGGTCACCGTCACCGACCCGGACTCCGCGGTCGCCGAGGCGGTCCGCCTGCTGCGGGCGCTGCGCCCGATGCCGGTGCCGATCCTGCTGCACGGCGAGGAGGGTGGTGCCTGGCCGGTCCTGGACTACGCCCGGCGGCAGGGCTTCGACACCCGCATCGGGTTCGAGGACACCCTGACCGGCCCGGACGGGGTGTGGTCGGCCACCGGGAACGAGGAGCTCGTCCGCTACGCGCTCGGGCAGGCCGTGTCGCCCCGGCTCGACGAACCGGGGCGCCGCCCACGCCGGAGCCTGCTCGGCGGCTTCCTCCCCGGCCGGTCCCGGGCGTCGCATCGGGGCTGAGTTCGGGCCCGCGGCTCCCGGAAACGGGGTGACAGGGGTGGGATGCTCCTCGGCGTGACCACTACCGCCGACGACCTGCCGATAACCGTCGTCGGGACCGGCGACCCGATCGTCCTGGTGCCCGGGTCGGGCAGCGGACCGGACTCGTGGGCCGCGGTGGTCGCGGCGCTGGCCGGGGAGTTCGAGGTCCGGTCCTTCGTGCGGCGGGCGTACACGGGCCGGCCGGGGCCGACGCCGCGCACCTTCGCCGAGGAAGTCGCGGACGTGCGCGGGATCCTCGCCGCCGTCGGCCGTCCCGCCCACCTCGTCGGCGCCTCCCTCGGCGCCACCCTCGCCCTGCACACGGCGCTGCGGTCCCCCGAGGGCATCCGCTCGCTGTGCCTCTTCGAGCCGCCGCTGCTGCTCGCCGGACCGCAGGTCGGACCGGTCGCCGCGCGCCACCGCGACCTGGTCGTCGCGGGGGAGCACCGGACGGCCGGACTGCTCGTGGCGCGCGAGGTGCTGCACGCACCGGCGGTCCTCGTCGACGCCCTCGCCGGCGCCCCGGAACCCGAGCCGGCCGAGGCCGCTCGCGAGTCCCGCGGATGGGAGGCCGACCTCGCCCAGCTCGCCGACGACGACCGCGACGTGGCCCGCTGGTCGGCGATCACCCTGCCCACGCTGATCCTGCAGGGCGGGCAGACCTGGTCGCCGGTCCGCGAGGGTGTCGAGGCCCTCGCCCGGGCCCTCCCGCACGCCGAGCGGGTGGTCTGGCCCGACGAGTCCCACTTCGTCACTGCCACCGCGCCCGGCCGCTTCGCCGACGCCGTCGCCGACTTCGCCCGCCGGCACTGATCGCCGACCGGCACTGACCGCGCGGAGGCAATGATCGCCCCGCCGGCACCGATCGGCTGCGTCGCGGCCGCCTCCCAGCGGGACGAACGGCTCGTTCGTCACCGAAGATGGTGACGAACGGCCCGTTCGTGGCTCACCGTCGAGCACCACGACGACGTCTTCTCCGCCGGCCCCGCCGCTCCTAGGGTCGATCGGATGACCGACTCGCCCTACCTCGAGGACCTCGTCGCGGTACTGGGCGGGGCCGGGGACCGGACCGTCGTGCGGCACGAGGGCCGGGACGTGTCCGGCCACGCGCTGCTCGACGCCGTCCACCGCCACGCGCGCGAGCTGCTCGCGCTCGGCGTCGGGCGCGGCGACCTCGTGGCGATCTACGCCGCGAACCGGCCGGCCAGCCTCGTCGTCCGCTACGCCACCCACCTCGTCGGCGCCGCGTCGGTCTACCTGTCCGCGCCGCCGGACCCGGCCGTGCGGGCCTGCATGCTCGTCGACGTCGCCCCGCGGCTGGTCGTCGTCGAGCCCTCGACGGCGCACCTGCTGCCGCGGACGGACGTCCCGGTCGCGGCGGTGGGCGGGCCGGTGCCCGGCGTCGGGTACCGGCTGGACGAGGCCGCCGCCGCCCGGTCCGCGGAGCCGCTGGCCCCGGCGGCCCGGCCGGGTGACCTCGCCGTCGTCATCTCCTCGGGCGGCACCACCGGGGTCCCGAAGAGCAGCGTCCGCGACTTCGTCTCCTGGTCCGCCTCGGTCCGCACCCCGCACCGGCCGCAGCGGCGCCAGCTCGCCGGCGGCAACCTCGCCTACCTCACCCAGGTCCTCGTCGACCAGACCCTGCTCGGCGGCGGCACCGTCGTGCTGCAGGACGGGGTCGAGCCGGTCCGCACGCTCGCCACCATCGAGGCGGAACGCATCACCGACCTGTTCCTCGTGGAACCACAGCTCTTCGAGCTCATGGACCACCCCGACGTCGAGCGGCGTGACCTGAGCACGCTGCGGGCCCTGACCCACATCGGTGCGGACGCCGCACCGGTGCTCCGCCGCCGCGCGCGGGAGCGCCTCGGGGCCGTCATCGCGCACACCTACGGCGCGAGCGAGATGGGCATCGTCAGCGCGCTCCTGCCGGGCGAGCACGACCTCACCCACCTCGACCGCTTCACGTGCGCGGGGCACGTCGTCCCGGGCGTCGAGGTCCGGTTCCGCGACGACACGGGCGCGCTCCACCCGTCGGAGGGCCTCATGGAGGTGTGCTCCCCGGCGATGGCGCAGGGCTACCGGCACCGGCCGGTCGAGGAGGCGGAGCACTTCGTCGACGGGTGGTACCGGACGGGCGACCTCGGGCGCCTCGACGAGGAGGGCTACCTGCACGTCCTCGGGCGGGCGGGGGACTGCGAGACCGTCGACGGCGTCCTCGTCACCGCCGTCGGGCTGCAGGACACCCTGTGCCGGCTCCCCGACGTCCGCTATTCGGTGATCGTCCCCGAGCTCGAGGCGGACCGTCGCGTGGCCGCGGTCGTCGCCTGGCCCGGGCACACCGTCGACCCGGGCGACTGCGTGGAGGCGGTTCGGGGCGCGTACGGCGGCCGGGTCGCCGCGAGCCTCGTCGTCGTCCTCCTCGATCGCGTCCCGCTCACCGAGCAGGGAAAGCCGGACCGGGCCGCCCTGCGGCGCCTCGCGGAGGCGGGGACCAGGGCCGTAGCAAGTACCGATAGCGGGGAGACGTCGTGGGTGCATCGCTGAAGGGCCGGACCATCGTCATGTCGGGCGGGAGCCGGGGCATCGGGCTCGCCATCCTGCTGGCGGCCGCGAAGGCGGGTGCCAACGCCGTCCTCCTGGCGAAGACCGACCGGCCCGACCCGCGCCTGCCCGGCACCGTGCACACCGCAGTCGAGGAGATCCAGGCCGCGGGCGGCCAGGCGGTGGCCGTCGTCGGGGACGTCCGGGAGGAGGACGACGTCGCGCGCGCCGTCGCGGCGGCGACGGAGAACTTCGGCGGCGTCGACATCGTCGTCAACAACGCCTCGGCGCTCAACCTCGCCGGGACGCTTGAGCTCACCCCGAAGCGCTACGACCTCATGCAGCAGATCAACGCCAAGGGCACGTTCCAGCTCACCCGGGCCGCGCTGCCGCAGCTGTTCGAGTCCGAGGACCCGCAGATCGTCACCCTCGGCCCGCCGATCAACCTCAAGCCCGAGTGGCTCGGCAGGTTCCCGTCCTACGCGCTCTCGAAGTACGCCATGACGCTGTTGACCCTCGGCTTCGCCGCGGAGTTCGCCGAGCGCGGGGTGCGCGCCAACTGCCTCTGGCCGCAGACGACGATCTCCACCGCCGCCGTCGCCAACCTCCTCAGCGGCGACGAGGCCTCCCGCCGCGCCCGCTCGCCCGAGATCATGGGCGACGCCGCCGTCGCGCTGCTCACCGACGCCGAGCGCCCGACCGGCCAGGTGTTCCTCGACGTCGAGGCGCTGGCGCGGGCGGGCGTCACGGACCTGTCGTCCTACGGCGGCGGCGAGGAGCTCGAGCTCGACTTCTTCGTCGACGAATTCTGACCCGTCGGTCTTGTCGACGCCCTGGACGGACCGCTCCCCGCCTCGCCCGGGATGTCCCGACGATCCGGTGCGTAGGTCGTCCGGGGATCGGTTACATGCTGTCCAACCGGCCTGCTGGACCGATCACGGCGGCAAACGTGACGGCATTCGACACGGCAGGCTCGACAGGAGGCTCCCGTGGACGCCGTCGAGTTCGAGCGGGTCAGCTACCCGGCAGAGGCAGGTGAGTGTCCGCGGATCCGGGACGACGTCCGGAAGTGGATGGACGCCTCCGGCGTCGCCGACGACGTCTCGCACGGCGTGATCCTCGCCGTGAGCGAGGCGATCGACAACGTCGTCGCCCACGCGTACCCGGCCGGGTCCGACGCGTCCGGGCCGCCGACCATCGACCTCACCATGTGCCTCGACGCGGGCGAGGTCGTGGTCACCGTGGCCGACCACGGCCGCTGGGCGGCACCGTCGAGCACCGACCTCGAGCACGACGTGAGCGGGCGGCCGGCCACGCACGGCCGCGGCATCATCCTGATGAACACCCACGTCGACGAGCTCGCCATCCACCACGACCGTCAGGGCACCTCGGTGTACCTGCGCTCCCGGCTGGTGCGAGAGGCCTGACCGCGCCGATCGGGGTGCCGCTCAGACCGCGGTGATCTGCACGGTGTGCCACCCGGTGGCGCCGTCGGGGATCGTCTCGGTCACGGCCGAGGTCTGGGTGGCGCCGGTCGCGTCGGTGGCGCGGACCTGCAGGGTGTGCGGGCCCGGGGCGAGCGCGAGCACCGTGCGCCACATCCGCCACGTGTCGATCGAGGCGTCGGCGGCGAGCTCGGTGGTCTGCCACGCTCCGGAGTCGGCGCGGACCTCGACGCGCGCGATACCGCGGTGCTGCGCCCACGCCGTGCCCGCGATCGTGACCCGTCCGGCTGTGACGGTCGTGGCGTCGCGGGGGACGTCGATGCGCGACTGCGTCTTGACCGGCCCCTGCGCGCCCCACCCGCGCTGCTGCCAGTAGGACCGGAACGCGTCGAACGTCGTGAGCTCGATGTCGGTGATCCATTTGCACCCGGAGACGTACCCGTAGAGCCCGGGCACGACCATGCGCACCGGGAAGCCGTGCTCGATCGGGAGCGGCTGCCCGTTCATCCCGAGCGCGAGCATGGCGTTGCGCCCGTCGGTGCAGGCCGCGACCGGGGTGCCGGTCGTGAAGCCGTCCGCGCTGGTGGACGCGATCTGGTTCGCCCCGGCGCGCACCCCCGCCTCCGCGAGCAGGTCGCGCAGCGGGACGCCGAGGAAGACCGCGTTCGAGATCAGGTTGCCGCCGATGTCGTTCGACACGCAGGTCATCGTGATCGCGGCCTCGATCAGCGACCGGCGCCGCAGCTGGTCGTAGGTCAGGACGATCTCCCGGTCCACCAGGCCGTGGATGCGCAGGCTGTAGTCCGAGGTCGAGATCTGCGGGACCTGCAGCGCGGTGTCGATCCGGTAGAAGTCGGCGTTGCGGGTGAGCCACGTCGGGGTCCCGGACGCGGCGAAGTCGGCACCGACCGGTGGGGGCGCGACGGTGCCCGCCGGTGCGGGCAGGGGCCCGACGGCGGCGCGGGACGCCTGGGCGGCGGCCGAGGCCGCGAAGGACCGCCCGAGGAAGCCGGTGACCCCCGCGCCGGCGAGCGCCGCTCCCAGCCCCAGGAGGAGCCGTCGTCGGGGTCCGGTGGGGTCGGCGACCCTGTCGGGGGCCGGCGCCGCGGCGCGGCGGGCGAGCGGGTGCAGCACGGCGAAGGTCGCGATGCCGGCGACGAGGGCCGCGAGCGGCGCCATCAGGTAGGGCAGGGTGAAGGTGGGGGAGGCCGCGGCGCACGTCGCCCCGATGATGCCGAGCGCGACGACGAGCGTGAGCCCCGGCCCGAGGGTGCGCCGGGAGAGCAGCCCGCCGATCACCGCGACGACGGTGATCACGACCGCCATGCCCGCCAGGAGCACCTGCTTGTCGTGCACCCCGAAGGTGCTGGTCGCGAACTCCTTGAGCGGCTCGGGGGTCAGCCGGATGAACTGGTTGCCGACGGCGAGGAACGGCGACGACGGCGGGGCGACCAGGGCCGCGACGAGGTCGCCGACGCCGAGGGCCATCGCGACGGCCAGGACGCCGAGGACGCCGGCCACCGACCGCGCGATCCCGGGCTCGGGCGTCGCGGTCGTGGGCTCGGACGCCGGGTCGAGGTCGGTGGTCACGCCGGGTCTTCGTCGGCGGTCCCGCCCGGGTTCACGCGGTGCGGTGGGCTCCACGACGACCGCCCCGCGCGGAGCGCCCGGAGGGCGCCGAGCGCCGCGTCGCGGACGTCCTCGTCGCCGACCAGCCCGTCGTCCCCGACGGCGTCCCGGGTCAGCGGGAGTCGCAGGCAGGCAGCCTCGAGGACGTGCGCGCCCACGTAGCCGAGGACCTTGGCCAGGGACTCGTGGGCGTCGGCGCCCCCGCTCGGGGCGGCCGGGCCGGAGACGTTGAGCCAGCCGACGGGCTTGCCGCTGATCGAGCCCGGCTCGGCGTCCCCGACGGTCCAGTCGAGCAGGTTCTTGAACGCCCCGGGCAGCGCCCCGGCGTACTCGGGGGTGCAGAACAGGAGTGCGTCGGCGTCGTGGATCGCGGTTCGCAGACCGGCGACGGGGTCGGGCAGCGGGTCGTGGTCGTCGTCGGGGTTGAACGCGGGCAGCGTCGCGAGCCCGCCGTAGAGCGTGGTGGTGAGCTCGGGGCCGGCGAGCGCGTGCAGGGTGCGCAGCACCGCGGTGTTCGTCGACCCCGCCCGGGTGCTCCCCGAGATCAGCAGTGCGTCCACGGGCGCCATCGTCCTCCGGCGCGCCCGACCCACGTCAGGACGGCTCCATCCTGACGGCAGGTGTCAGCGAAGGACCATCGCTGATCTCCCGCGCCGGACCTCACCGGGCGTTGTGGAAGATCACGCCGAGCACGTGGCGGTTCCCGGAGTGGACGGCCGAGACGCCGTGGCGCATCTGGACACGGTGGTGTCCGCGCGAGCCCCGCTTCGGCCGGTGGCGCACCGGGAAGATGATGGCCTCGCCGAGCCCGGGGCGGGCCACCATCGGCCGGGACTGCTGCCGCGGGCGCTGCTCGACGAACACGCTCTCCCCGCCGGTGAAGTCGACGTCGGGGGTGTTGAGCATGAACAGCACCTGCAGCGGGAAGGTCAGGTCGCCGTAGACGTCCTGGTGCAGGCAGTTGTAGCCGGTCGGGCCGTAGCGCAGCACGAGCGGCGTCGGCCGGTGCTGCCCGGCCTCGGCGCAGCGCTCGACCAGCTCGGCGTGCTCGGCCGGCCACGTCGGCTCGTCGAGGATGCCCGCCCAGCGGTTGGCGATCTGGGCGAGCGGCGGGAACAGCCGGGTGCGCAGCGCCGTGACGAGCGGGGGCAGCGGGTCCGCGAAGTAGCGGTAGCGGCCCTCGCCGAACGAGAGCCGGGCCATGTCGATCGTCGAGCGGAAGGCGCCGTCGTCGTCGAAGACGTCGATCATCTCCCGGCACTGCTCGGGGGAGAGCAGCGGACCGGTGGCCGCGAACCCCTCGGTGTCGAGGCGCTCCGCGATGTGGGTCCAGTCCAGGGTGTCGAGCGCGGGGAGCGCGACCTGGTCGAGAGCGGTCATCGTGCGGAACCCTCCTCGGGGGTCGACGTGGCGATCGCGGCGCCCTCGGCGCGCAGCAGTCGCTGCTTGGCCGGGGTGCCGAAGATGTACCGGCCGACCGCTCCCGTGCCCACACCACCGCCACTGGGCACCACGCGGTGGCACGGGACGAGCAGCGGCACCGGGTTGGTCGCGAGCACCGTGCCCGCCGCCCGCACCGCGCCCGGGCGCCCGACCTCGGCCGCGACCCACGCGTACGGCCGGGTCTCGCCGGCCGGGATGGTGCGGGTGGCGGCGAGGACGTCGCGCTGGAAGTCGGTCAGGCCGCGCAGGTCGAGGCGCGGCCGGGCGGTGGCGTCGCCGCGCAGGGCGGCCTCGAGCCCCTCCGGCACGACGTCGGCCGGGCGGAGGGGGCGCCCGACGCGGCGGCGGTGGGCGGCCCGGAAGTCGTCCTCCGAGAGCTCGGCCGCGGCACGCAGGAAGCTGACCCCGTCGGAGCCGGCCGCGACCCACACGGGGCCGATCAGGCTCGCCGCCCGGAACCAGCCGTCGAAGAGGCGGGCGGTGAGGTCGGGGGTGTCGGTCGGGGCCAGGCCGGCGAGGCCGGCCAGCACCGGGTCGATGCTGTCCGCACCGCTCGTGGTCATGCCAGGGGAATTCATCACAGTCCTCCGGTCTCGTCGATCAGGGTGCGCAGCCGGGCCAGGCCGCGCGACACGTGCGACTTCGCGGTCCCCACCGGGCAGCCGAGGACCGCGGCGACCTCGGTGAGGGGGAGGTCGGTCACGTGGCGCAGGACGACCGCCGTGCGCTGGGTCTCGGGCAGGTGCGCGAGCAGCGCAGCGAGCCGCTCGCCCACCTCGCGGCGCTCCGCCCGCTCCTCGACGCTCGGGCCGGATACGGGCTCGTCCGGGAGCGTCGCGCCGTCCGTGCGGGGCCGGCGAGCGGCGTCGCGGACCTGGTTGCGGCGGGTGTTGACGACGATGGTCAGCAGCCACGGGCGGGGCGCGAGGTCCTCCAGCCAGATCTGCCCGCCGCCGGAGACCCCGTCGTCGGATGCACGGTGGTCGGCCAGCGAACGGTAGGCGCGCAGCAGCGCCTCCGCGGCCAGGTCCTCGGCGTCGGCGCGATGCCCGGTGGTGCGCAGGGCGACCGCGTGGACGAGGCCCTGGTAGGTCCGGACCAGCTCCGCGAACCCGTCGTCGAGATCGCGGACCAGCGCCGCGACCACGCGGTCGGCGTCGGGGTCCGCCCTCGGGGCCGTGGCCTCGTCCACGGTCGGGGTGCTCATGTCGGTGTCAACACCGATCGGTCCGGGGCGGTTGCAGCCGACCCGGACCGGGCCCGGCTACGAGTCGAACCCGACGACGGCGCCCTGCGCGGCCGACCCCACGAGCCGCGAGTACTTCCCGAGCACCCCGGTGCGGTGCTTCGGCGGCGGCGGGGTCCAGCCCTCGCGGCGGCGGGCGAGCTCGTCGTCGTCGATCAGGAGGTCGAGCGTGCGGGCGGTGAGGTCGAGCCGGATGGGGTCGCCGTCGCGGACGAAGGCGATCGGCCCGCCGTGCGCGGCCTCGGGTGCGACGTGCCCGACGCACAGGCCCGTCGTCCCGCCCGAGAAGCGGCCGTCGGTGAGCAGCAGGACGTCCTTGCCGAGCCCGGCTCCCTTGATGGCGCCGGTGACGGCGAGCATCTCGCGCATCCCCGGCCCGCCGCGCGGGCCCTCGTCGCGGATGACGACGACGTCGCCGGGCTGCAGTCCGTCCGGTCCGGACGACTCCACCGCCGCCATCGCGCCCTGCTCGCCGTCGAAGACGCGTGCGGTGCCCTCGAACGTCGCGGTGTCGAACCCCGCGGACTTGACCACCGCCCCGTCGGGAGCCAGCGAGCCGCGCAGGATCGTCAGGCCGCCGGTGGGGTGGATCGGGTTCGAGAGCGGCCGCAGGATGTCGCCGTCGAGCGGCTCGGGCGAGAGCTCCTCCAGGTTCTCGGCGAGCGTCGTCCCGGTGACCGTCAGGCAGTCGCCGTGGACGAGCCCGGCGTCGAGCAGCGCCTTGAGCACCACCGGCACGCCGCCGACGCGGTCGACCGTGTTCATCATCCAGCGGCCGAACGGCTTGACGTCCGCGAGGTGCGGGACCTTGTCGCCGATGCGGTTGAAGTCGTCGAGCTCGAGCGGGACGTCCGCCTCGCGGGCGATCGCGAGCAGGTGCAGGACGGCGTTGGTGGAGCCGCCGAAGGCCATGACGACGGCGATCGCGTTCTCGAACGCCTCGCGGGTCATGACGTCGCGGGCGGTGTGGCCGCGGCGCAGCATCCCGACGACGGCGTCCCCGGACTGCCGCGCGAACCCGTCGCGACGACGGTCGGCGCTCGGCGGCGAGGAGGACCCGGGCAGCGCCATGCCCATCGCCTCGGCCGCGCAGGCCATGGTGTTCGCGGTGTACATGCCGCCGCAGGCGCCCTCACCGGGGCAGATCGCGCGCTCGACGCGGTCGACCTGCTCGCGGCTGATCTTCCCGGCCAGGCAGGCCCCGACGGCCTCGAAC
>JAICLN010000025.1 GCA_025925615.1 Actinomycetospora sp.
CGAGCTGCCCTGCTCGGCGAGCGGGGCGTCCGGGTCGAGCGGGAGGTCGACCGCACGCAGCACGGCGAGCATCCGGGCACGCGGCACCGGCCCGTCCGCCAGCGCCCCGGCGACCGTGCGGGCGTGCGGCAGCGTCGGGCGCTGCGGCAGCAGGAGCAGCGGGTCCCCGACGTCGACGGTGCCCGCGTCCGCGCGCACCGCGCCGGAGAGCACCCGCAGCACCGTCGTCTTGCCGGCCCCGGACTCGCCGGCGAGCGCGACGAGCTCGCCGGGCGCGACGTCGAGCCGGTCGAGGACGAGCGCGTCGCCCCGGCGGCCGGGGTAGCGGACGCGGACTCCGGTAAGGCTCACGCCATGTGGACGAATGTGGTCGCCGGGACGACCACATCCGTGCACCTGGACGGAGTCCATGATCGCTCCGACCCGGGCGGTGTCGTGGAACCGCGCCCCGACCTCGCGGATCGGCCGGTACGCCTCCGGGGCGAGCAGGATCGCGACGAGCGCCGGTCCCAGCCCCAGCGACCCGTCGACCACCCGCAGCCCGGCCGAGACCGCGACGAGCCCGACCGACACCGTCGCCACCAGGTCCAGCGCCGTCGTGGACAGGAACGCCACCCGCAGCACCGAGCCGGTCGCGCGCCGGTGGGCCTCGCCGACGCGGGCCACCTCGTCGACCTGCCGCCGCGCGCGGCCGAACAACCGCAGCGTCGCCAGGCCCGTCACGACGTCGAGCACGTGCCCGGCCAGCCGCTCTCCCGTGGCCCACTGCCGGGCCGCGCGGGCCTGGGTGGCCCAGCCGACGAGGGCGGCGAACACCGGCAGCAGCGGCAGCGTCAGCGCCACGACCAGGGCGGACGGCGGGTCGGTCACCACCAGCCCGACGAGCACCAGCGGCGGCAGCACCACCGCGAGGACCAGGGCCGGCAGGTAGGAGGTGAACCACGCGCGCAGGTCGTCGATCCCGCCGGAGGCGAGCTCGCGGCGCCGCCGCCCACCCGGGTCGCGTCGCTCGGCGTCGGGGTCCCGGGCGTCGAGCAGGCGTTCCCGCAGCGGTTCGACGACGCGGTCCGCCGTTCCGGTCGCGACCCGCGGCGCCACGGCCGCGACGAGGGCCCGCACGACGAGGGCCGCGGCGAGCACCGCGAGCGGCACGAGCGGCGCCGACCAGGCCACGAGCGCCGCGACCAGCAGGCCCGTCGCCACGAGCGCCGCCGCGTCGGCCACCGCCCCGACCACGCCCAGGCCGACCTGGGCGCTCACCCCCGGTAGGGCCGGCCGGGCGAGGCGCAGCAGGCGCGGATCGACGGGGCCGCGCCGCCGGGTCGAGCTCCGCTGCGCGGCGTCTCCCGTAGTCCCCCCGCCACCTCCCGCCCGGTGGCCACCCGCCGCCGGAACACCCAGTACGAGAACGCCTGGTAGGCCAGGACCCCGGGCAGGATCAGCACGCCGCCGACCGTGATCACCCACAGCGCCTCGGGCGACGACGCCGCCCCCGCGATCGTCAGCGAGAACGCCGGCTCGAGCGTCGAGGGCAGCACGACGGGCAGGTGCGCGACGAAGGCCGCGACGACGCCACCGAGCACCGCCAGCGAGGCCGCGGCGAACGCGAGCCCCTCCCACCGGCGGGCCGCGGCGAGCCCCGCCACGACGGCCAGCACCGCGACGGGCACGGCCACGGGGGCCGTGACCCCGGCGAGCACGGCGACGACGACCGCCGTCACACCCGCCGTCGTCACCGCGACCCGCCGTGCCCGGACGCGCACCGGCCCCGTCGTGCGCAGCCCCAGGAACGCCGCGCCCTGCAGCAGCGCCGCGAGCACGCCGAGCAGCGCGCCGGCGAGCGCGGGCCACGAGACGAGCGGCGCCAGCGAACGCCCCACACCGGACCCGGCGACCGCGCCGCCCGGACCGAGGGCGAGCCCCGTCGTCGCGAGCGCCACCACCGATCCGAAGCCGGCCGCGCTGACCAGCGACGAACCCGCGAGGACCACCTCGCAGCGGCGCCGCCAGGCCACGGAGTCGACCTTGCCGCGGAACTCCAGCGCGACGCCGCGCGCCGCGAGGGCGAGCAGGACGACGACCAGCGGCAGGTACAGCCCGGACAGCATCGCGGCGTACCAGGCGGGGACGGCCGCGAAGGTCACGCCGACCGCCGCGACCAGCCACACCTCGTTGCCGTCCCAGACCGGGCCGACGGTGCGGATCGCGGCGCCGCGCTCGTGCTCGTCGCGCCCGAGGACGGCGGCGAGCATCCCGACGCCGAAGTCGAAGCCCTCTCCGACGGCGAAGAGCACCCAGCAGAGCACCACGAGCGCGAACCAGAGGGTCGCGAGATCCATGACTGCCTCCGGGTCAGTAGCTGGGCTCGAGGACGGGGTCCTCGTCGGGGGTGTCGGTGGGTTCGGGGTGCAGGTCGACGAGGTCGGCGCGCGACACGTGCAGGACCAGGCGCACCCAGACCACCGCGAGCACGCCGTAGACCAGCGCGAACCCGGCCAGCGACGCGACGAGCTCGACGGGGGTGAGGGTCGGCGAGACGCCGTCCGCGGTGCGGAAGAGCCCGAAGACCAGCCACGGCTGGCGCGCGGTCTCGGTGAACAGCCACCCGAACGTCGCGGCCGCCGCGGGCAGCGCCGGGATCGCCGGGAGGACGCGGGTGAGCCAGCGGTCCCCGAGCGCGAACCAGCCGCGCCCGTCCGGCTCGAGGTCCCGCCCTCGCCGCGTGCGCCAGAGCACCCATGCCGCCACCGCCGTGGCGAGCACCCCGAACCCGATCATCAGCCGGAAGGTCCAGTACGCGACCGGGATCCACGGCGTGTACTCCCCGGGGCCGAACTGGCTCACGTACTGCGCCTGCAGGTCGTCGATGCCCTGGACCGTGGCCGTCGGGTCGCCGGTGGCGAGGAAGGAGAGCAGCCAGGGGACGTCGAGCGAGGTCGGCTGGGCGTGGCCGGGCCGCTGGACGGCGAACAGCGAGAAGGGCGCGTGGGAGGTCGTCTCGTAGAGTGCCTCGGCCGCGGCCATCTTCATCGGCTGGACCTCGGTCATCACCTTGCCCAGCACGTCACCGGTGAGCGCGACCGCGATGCCGCCCGCGAGCGTGGTCCACGCCCCCACCCGGGCGAGGAGCCGCCAGGTCGGGGCGGCGTCGTCGTCATCGGTCGACGACGGGGCTCTCCTGCCACTGGACGCAAGCAGTTGAGGGGAGCACGCCGATAGGGCTCCGCTGGCACCGGGTCGTGGCCGCCACCGGCGCCACACCCCGAGCGCCAGCAGCAGGGCCCCGCCGGCCATGAACGCGCCCGCGATCGTGTGCGGGAAGGACGCCACGACGACCTCGTTGGTCATCAGGGCGCCGAAGCTGCCCAGCCGCGCCCGACCCGTCGTCGGGTCCAGGGACACGCCGACCGGGTGCTGCATGAACGCGTTGGCCGCGAGGATCACGTAGGCCGAGATCAGGGTCCCGATCGCGACCACCCAGATCGTCGCGAGGTGCACCGGCGGCCGCAGCCGGTCCCGGCCGAACCACCACAGCCCCAGGAACGTCGCCTCCAGGAAGAAGGCGAGCATCCCCTCGATCGCGAGTGTCGGACCGAAGACGTCGCCGTAGTACTGCGCGAACGCCGACCAGGAGAGCCCGAACTGGAACTCCTGGACCAGGCCCGTCACGACCCCGACGGCGAAGGTCGCCATCAGCAGCTTCCCGACGAGCATGGTCGCGCGGCCGTGCCGCGGATCCCCGGTGCGCCACCACACCGTCTGCAGGCCCGCCGTCAGCGCCGAGAGCGAGATCGACAGCGGGACGAAGAGGTAGTGGTAGACGGTCACGACGGCGAACTGCAGCCGTGAGAGCTCCAGTGCGGTCACGACGCGACTCCTCTCGCGCGACAGGTCCTACGACGCCTCGTAGTATCTACGACGCAAAGTAGTACGACATTCTTCGTTGACACACGGTGTCGCTGGGTACACTCGCCCGCGTGGCCCTCGGAGAGCTCGAACGCGCGGTCATGGCCCAGCTGTGGTCGGCCGACGCGCCGCTCACCGTGAGGGACGTGCACGATCGACTGGAACGCGAGCTGGCCTACACCACCGTGATGACGGTGCTGGGCCGGCTGGCCAAGAAAGGGCTGGTCCGCCAGGAGCGCGACGGCAAGGCCTACCGCTACGCGGCCGCCGCCAGCCGGGAGCAGATGGCCGCCGAGGTCATGATCGATGCGCTCGGGGACGTCGGCGAGGACCGCACGGCCGCACTCGTGGCGTTCGTCGACCGCGTCGGGCCGGCCGAGGCCGAGGCCCTGCGCCGCGCGCTGGACACGCCCGCGGGAACACCCCCGCCCACCCCGCCGCGATCACCCGAGTCGTGATGATGGGCACCTGCGCGCCACACTGACGTGTCATGGCGTCGGTGTGGTTGACGGGGCTCGCCCTCGTGCTCGCCGGACCCGTGCCTGCCCTGCTCGCGCGCGCCCGGTGGACCCGCGCCGTGCCCCGCGCCGCCATCGTCCTCTGGCAGGCCGTCGCCGTGGCGGCCGTGCTCGCCGCGGTCGGGAGCGCCCTGGCCGCGCCCGAGGCGCTGCTGCGCGTCCTCACCCACCCCCAGGACCGCACCGGCGTGCCGCTGGTGATCGCCGTCGGGGTCGCCGCGCTCCTCGCGAGCCTCATCGTGGTCCGACTGCTGGGCGTCCTCGTCCTGCTCGCCGTGCGGACCCGGGTGCGCCGGGCCCGCCACCGCGACATGGTCGACCTGCTCGCCCGCGCCGAGCAGAACCTCGCCGTCGGGTCGCTCCGGTCCGGGACCGTGCTCCGCGTGCTCGACGGCGCCGTGCCGTTCGCCTACTGCGTGCCGGGGCGGGTCGGGCGCGAGGGCCGCGTGGTGGTCACCGGCGCGACGCTGGACACGCTCTGCCCGGACGAGCTCAGCGCCGTCATCGCCCACGAGCAGGCCCACCTCGCCGCGCGCCACGACCTCGTCCGCGAGGGCTTCACCGCGCTGCACCAGGCCTTCCCGGTCGTGGTGCGCAGCCGGGAGGCCCGCGACGCGGTGGCGCTGCTCCTGGAGATGCTCGCCGACGACGCCGGGCGGCGCACCCACGGCGACACCGCGATGGCCGGCGCGCTGGACGCGTTCGCCTCGAGCGGGGCGAGCGTCGACGCGAACGACGAGGTGCTGATGCGTCGCGACCGGATCCGCGCCCACGTCCGAGGTGGGCGCGCCCTCGCCGTCGGGACCTACCTCGCCGCGGTCGCCCTCGTCGTCGTCCCCACCGTCACGATCGTCATCCCGTGGCTCGGCGAGGCGCTCCCGGTCGTCGGGGTGCGTTAGGGCTGACGGTCCGGCTTGTCCCCCGGCCAGTCCCGCATGGCGCCGTTGTCCCGCCCGCGGTGTGCGCCCCGGCGCCGGTTGCGCCAGCGGCCCGCGTAGTCGGCTCCCTGCAGCAGCGCCATCACGGCGACCACCCACCAGCACAGCATCGTCGACTCCCCTCGCCCGGGGAAACGGTACCCACTCACCAGGCGTCAGCTCGGGAGCGACACGCGCTGAGTCAACCCTCGTCCACGGCCGCCTCCCGCAGCCGGTCCGCCGCTGCGAACGGGTCCAGCCCGCCCCCGGCGACCTCCCCGGCCAGGGCGTCCAGCGCGGCCGATCCCGACACCGCCCGGAGCTGTGCGCGCAGGTCGGCGAGGGCGATCGCCTCGATCTCGGCGCGGGCGCGGTGGCGCCGGCCCTCGTCACCGCGGCCGTGCTCCACCATCCAGGCGCGGTGGTCGTCGAGCGCGGCGAGCAGCTCGTCGACGCCCTGCCCGGCCGACGCGACCGTGCGGACCACCGGGGTGCGCCACCCGGGGCCGGTCTCGCGCCGCGTCATCGCCATGGCGTTCTGCACCTCGCGGACGGTGGCGTCGGCGCCCTCCCGGTCGGCCTTGTTCACGCAGAAGACGTCGGCGACCTCCAGCACGCCCGCCTTCGCCGCCTGCACCCCGTCGCCCATCCCGGGCGCGAGCAGCACCACGGTCGTGTCCGCCAGGGCCACGACCTCCACCTCGGACTGCCCGACCCCCACGGTCTCGACGAGCACGACGTCGCACCCGGCCGCGTCGAGCACGCGCAGCGCCTGCGGGGCGGCCGCCGCCAGCCCGCCGAGGTGCCCGCGGGTGGCCATGGACCGGATGAACACCCCGGGGTCCGTGGCGTGCTCGCTCATCCGGATGCGGTCGCCGAGCAGCGCGCCCCCCGAGAACGGCGAGCTGGGATCCACGGCGAGCACGCCGACGCGCCGGTCCTGCGCGCGTAGCGCGGACACGAGCGCGGACGTCGTCGTCGACTTCCCGACGCCGGGTGACCCCGTCAGCCCGACGACGACCGCGTGCCCGGTGTGCGGGGCGAGGGCCGCCGCGAGGTCCCGGGCCCGCGGGCCCGCGTCCTCGACGAGCGAGATCAACCGGGCCACCGCCCGGGCGGATCCGCCCCGGGCGCGCGCGACGAGGTCATCGAGGTCGGTGCGGGGCGCCATCCGGCCGATCCTGGCATCCCGGGCGGTGGCACCGGCGCGTCCGGAGGGGATCACCCGCTCGAGGTCGGGGTGGTGGCCGTCACCTGCTGTGCGTCTCGATTCAGTCGCTTACTGTCCCAAGCATGCCAAGTGAGGCGCAGACAGCAGCGGTGGACACGAGCGTGGGCATCGTGGCCGTGGACCACGTCGGGATCGCCGTCCCCGACCTCGACGAGGCCATCGCCTGGTACGCGCAGACCCTCGGCCTCGAGGCGACGCACACCGAGACCAACGAGGAGCAGGGCGTTCGCGAGGCGATGCTGCACGCGCCGGGCGACCGCTCGGGCGCCGCGGCGGTCCAGCTGCTCGCCCCGCTGAGCGAGTCCTCGACGATCGCGAAGTTCATCGACCGCAACGGTCCCGGCCTGCAGCAGGTCGCCTACCGGGTCACCGACGTCGAGGCCACGGCGGCGGCGCTGCGTGCGAAGGGCGTGCGCCTGCTCTACGAGAACGCCCGCCGCGGCACGGCCGACTCGCGGGTGAACTTCGTGCACCCCAAGGACGCCGGCGGGGTACTCGTCGAACTGGTCCAGCCCGCGGGCGGCGACGCGCAGCACAGCGGAGCCGGCGCATCCGGCCCACAGCACTAGAGCCCGGAGTCACAGCAACCTTCCTCGTCGCCCCTACCCGTCGGTAGCCTCATCGCGAACCGACACCCCCGGAGGCATCTGACCGTGCACGAGATCCGCGACGCCATCCTCGCCGACGAGCTCGCCGACCTTGCTTCCATCTCCGTCCCCGAGTCCTACCGTGGCATCACGGTGCACGCCGACGAGGCCGAGATGTTCGCCGGCATGTCCTCGAAGGAGAAGGACCCGCGCAAGTCGCTGCACCTCGACGAGGTGCCGACGCCGGAGCCCGCCGCCGGCGAGGCGATCGTCGCCGTCATGGCGAGTGCGATCAACTACAACACCGTCTGGACCTCGATCTTCGAGCCGGTGTCCACCTTCGGCTTCCTCAAGCGCTACGGGCGCATCTCGCCGCTGGCCAAGCGCCACGACCTGCCCTACCACGTGGTGGGCTCCGACCTCGCCGGCGTCGTCCTCAAGGTCGGCGAGGGCGTGCAGATGTGGAAGCCGGGCGACAAGGTCGTCGCGCACTGCCTGTCGGTGGAGCTCGAGAGCCCCGAGGGCCACGACGACACGATGATGGACCCGGAGCAGCGCATCTGGGGCTTCGAGACCAACTTCGGCGGCCTGGCCGACCTCGCGCTGGTCAAGACCAACCAGCTGATGCCCAAGCCGGCGCACCTGACGTGGGAGGAGGCCGCCTCCCCCGGGCTGGTCAACTCCACCGCCTACCGCCAGCTGGTGAGCCCCAACGGCGCTAACATGACCCAGGGCGACGTCGTGCTGATCTGGGGCGCCTCGGGCGGCCTGGGCTCCTACGCCACGCAGTTCGCCCTCAACGGCGGCGCGACCCC
Organism: Actinomycetospora sp.; assembly: GCA_025925615.1. Taxonomy (GTDB): domain Bacteria; phylum Actinomycetota; class Actinomycetes; order Mycobacteriales; family Pseudonocardiaceae; genus Actinomycetospora. The sequence goes on from JAICLN010000025.1 coordinate 7,975, forward strand.
GGTCTGCATCGTCTCCTCGCCCGAGAAGGCCGAGCTCTGCCGCAAGATGGGCGCCGAGCTGATCATCGACCGCTCCGCCGAGGGCTACAAGTTCTGGTCCGACCCCGACACCCAGGACCCGCGCGAGTGGAAGCGGTTCGGCTCGAAGATCCGTGAGCTCACCGGCGGCGACGACCCCGACATCGTCTTCGAGCACCCGGGCCGGGAGACCTTCGGCGCCTCGGTCTACGTCGCCAAGCGGGGCGGCACGATCGTCACCTGCGCCTCGACGTCGGGCTTCATGCACCAGTACGACAACCGCTACCTGTGGATGAACCTCAAGCGGATCCTCGGCTCGCACTTCGCGAACTACAAGGAGGCCTACCTCGCCAACCGGCTGGTGGCCCAGGGGAAGATCCACCCCACGGTGTCGAAGACCTACGCGCTGGAGGAGACCGGCGAGGCGGCCAACGACGTCCACCACAACAGCCACCAGGGCAAGGTCGGCGTGCTCTGCCTCGCACCCGAGGAGGGCCTCGGGGTGACCAACCCCGAGCTGCGGGAGAAGCACATCACCGAGATCAACCGGTTCCGGGGCGAGTAGGCCCCGCCCTGACGTGCGAACGGCCCGTTCGTCACCTTCTTCGGTGACGAACGGGCCGTTCGTGCGTTCGGGGGCGCCCGCACGGCTGTCCGAGAAGGGGTGATCGGGCTCACGGGTGGCGTGACCGGGAGCGATCCCCCCGAGTGCGGCGTGTTCGTCACCCGTCCGTGGCCGTGTCGCACACAGCCCTAGTAACCTGGGGCGATGCCGTCGGGAGAGCGTGATCTGCTGCCTCTGGGCACCGGCTTCGACGTCGTCCGCCGCGGGTACGACCGCGGGCAGGTCGAGGAGCACCTCGACCGGGTCGAGGCCGATCTGCGCATCCTCACCGCCGACCGCGACGCGGCGGTGGCGCAGGCCTCCGAGCTCGCGAGAGCCCTCGACCGCACCCGGGCGCACGTCGAGGAGCTCCGCGCCCAGATCGACCGGCTGGCGGCCCCACCGGACTCCATGGAGGGCCTCTCGGAGCGCCTGCAGCGCATGCTGCGGCTCGCGCAGGACGAGGCCCGGGAGATGCGCTCCAGCGCCGAGCAGGCCGCCCGCCGCACCCGCGAGGAGGCCGACGAGCGCGCCCGCCGCACCGTCACCGACGCGGACGAGCAGGCCCACCGCAGCATCACCGAGGCCGACGAGCACGCCCACCGCACCGTCGCCGAGGCGGACGCCCAGGCCCGCGGCATGCTCGACGAGACGCGGCGTCAGGTCCGGGAGATGCTCGACGCCGCCGAGGCCGAGGCCGCCGAGGTCCGCACCCGCTTCGACTCCGGGGTCGAGGACAACGACCGCCGGCGCGACGCGATGGAGGACGAGCACCGCACGCTCATGGAGGCCGCGCGCGCCGAGGCCGCCCGCATCCGGAGCGACGCGGAGGCCGAGCGCCACCGTCTCGACGAGGAGTCCCGCGCCCGCCGGGTGCAGATCGAGGAGGACTTCGAGATCGCGATGGCCTCGCGGCGCACGGAGGCGATGCGCGTGCTGGCCCGCAGCGAGGCCGACGCCCGCAACCGGGCCGAGACCCAGCTGCGCGACGCCGCCGCCGAGTCGGCCCGCCGGCGGCAGGAGGCGGACGCCGAGGTCTCCGAGATCCGGCGGCTGCGCTCCCGCGTGACCAACCAGCTCGCGGCCCTGCGCGAGTCCCTGATCGACCTCCCGGGCCTGGACGCCTTCCCCGAGGAGGCCGCCGACGAGACCCACCCGATGCGCGCCGCCGGGTCGGCGGCCACGCGACACCACGGCGCCCACCCTCTGCGCGACGACGAGCCCCCGAACGGCGACCACCCTGACGACGACGGGCGCGGGGCCTACGGCGCCCGCAGCGCGGCCGCCACGTCGTCCTAGGCGCCGGCCCCTACCGGCTCCAGCAGCCGGTGTGCCAGTGCCGCCGATCGTCGCCCCCGCCGTCGGGACCGTCGACCGGCCACGCCACGACGTGGGCCGTGCCGGGCCGGACCTCCTGGTTGCAGCCCGGGCAGCGGTAGGTCTTGGTCGCCGCCGTCCCGCTGATCGAGCGCACGGCCCACCGACGGCCCGCCCGTTCGACGTAGGACAGGGCGCCGCCGAACAGCGGACCAGGTTCCCCGCCCGCTGCCCGTCGGTTGCGTCGTGCCACGCGGCGACGTGCCCCTAGTTGTAGTCGCGGAACCCGTGCTTGGTCTTGCGACCGAGCCGGCCCGCCGTCACGAGGTGCTCGAGCAGCGGCGCCGGGGCGAACCCGGGGACGCGGAACTCCTGGTAGAGCGACCGCTCGATGGCCAGCGACACGTCGAGCCCGACCACGTCGAGCAGCGCGAACGGCCCCATCGGGAGGCCACAGCCGTTCTTCATGGCCAGGTCGATGTCGTCGACGGTCGCGTAGTGCGCCTCGAGCATCGACACCGAGTCGTTCAGGTACGGGAAGAGCAGCGCGTTGACGATGAAGCCGGCGCGGTCACCGCAGAGCACCGGGTTCTTCTTGATCTTCGCGCAGAGCGCCCGCACGGTCGCGGTGACCTCGGGGGACGTGGTGATCGGCGAGACGATCTCGACGAGCTTCATCACCGCGGCCGGGTTGAAGAAGTGCATGCCGATGACGTCGTCGGGGCGGGAGGTCGCCGCGGCGCACTCCACGACCGGCAGCGACGACGTCGTCGTCGCGAGGATCGTGCCGGGCTTGCAGACCTCGTCGAGCGCGGAGAACGCGGCCTGCTTGACCCCGAGGTCCTCCGCGATGGCCTCGACGACGATGTCGCACTCGGCCAGGCCCGAGAACTCGACGGTCGTCGAGATGCGGCCGAGGACCTCGTCGCGGGCCTCCTCGGAGAGCCGGCCCTTGACGACCTGCTTCTCCAGCGACTTGCGCACCGCGGCCACGGCGCCCTCGCCCTTGGACTCCGAGCGGCCACGCACCACCGTGTCGTAGCCCGCCTTGGCGAAGACCTCGGCGATGCCGGTGGCCATCGTGCCGGTGCCGACCACGCCGACGCGGCTGATCGGGCGCAGCGAGGAGTCGTCGGCGCCGGGCGGCGGCGGGGTGAGGCCGTCGGGCACGACCTCGGACGAGCCGGGCTCGGCGTAGGTGTAGAAGCCGCGCCCGCTCTTCCGGCCGAGCAGCCCCGCCGTGATCATCTGCTTGAGGATCGGGGCCGGCGCGTGGCGCTGGTTGCGCGACTGCCGGTACATCTCCTCGAGGATCTCGTAGGCCGTGTCCAGGCCGATGAGGTCCATGAGGGCGAGCGGGCCCATCGGGTAGCCGCAGCCGTACTTCATGGCGGCGTCGAGGTCCTCGCGGCCGGCGTAGTGCGACTCGAACATGCCGACGGCCTGGTTGAGGTAGGTGAACAGCAGCTGGTTGGCGATGAAGCCGGCGCGGTCGCCGCACACCACCGGCGACTTGCCCAGCCGCTCGGCCAGCGCCCGCACGTCCTCGACGACGGCGGGCTCGGTGACGACGGTGCGCACCAGCTCGACGAGCAGCTGCACCGGGGCCGGGTTGAAGAAGTGCATCCCGACGACGCGGCTGGGCCGCTCGGTGCGCACGGACAGCTCGGTGATCGACAGCGACGAGGTGTTGGACGCGAAGATCGTGTCCGGCCCGCAGACCTGGTCGAGAGCCGTGAAGACCTGGGCCTTGAGCTCCAGGCGCTCGGGCACGGCCTCGACGACCAGCGCGGCGTCGGCCAGGTCGGCGAGGTCGGTCGACACGCGGACCCGCTCGAGCAGCGCCGTCCGGTCCTCCTCGGCGAGCTTGCCGCGGGAGACGGCGCGCGCGGTGGAGTGCTCGACGATCTCCCGGCCGTGGGCCGCCGCGGCCTCGTCGACCTCGACGGCGACGACCTCGATGCCCGCGCGGGCGAACACCTCGGCGATGCCAGCCCCCATCGTGCCCAGACCGACCACACCCACCCGGGCGAACTCGCGAGCCACGTCCACTGTCCCTTCGTCGACTCCCCGGGTCCTCACCGACCCGGGGTCGGGCGATCCTGTCACGCACCCCCGACGGGACCCACCCTTCGATCGGGCCCCGTGACGCACCCCTCGGGCGGCTTTACCGGTTCCGTCGGTAGATCAGCCCGGCCAGCACCGTCATGGCCTTCACGACCCAGCCGGGCCGGTCGAACGTCATGACGTTGATGCTCTTGAAGCGGCGCTCGGAGACGGCGAGCGGGCGCGTGAACTCGCGCAGCCCGTCGCGGCCGTGGATGCGCCCGAAGCCGGAGTCGCCGACGCCGCCGAAGGGCAGCGAGGGCATGGCCGCGAACGCGATGACGCCGTTGACCGAGACCATGCCGCAGCGCAGCCGGCGCGCGACCTCGTAGCCGCGCTTGCGCGCGAAGACCGACCCGCCGAGCCCGTAGCGCGAGGCGTTGGCCCGCTCGACGGCCTCGTCGATGTCGCGGACGCGGTTGACGACGACGGTGGGCCCGAACGTCTCGTCGGTGACCGCGATCGAGTCCTCGGGAACGTCGGCGAGCACCACCGGGTCGACGTAGGGCGCCCGCACCGAGTCCCGACCCCCGACGACGGCGCGTCCCCCGCGGGCGAGGGCGTCGTCGATCTGCGCGGAGATGATCCCGATCTGGCTCGGCATGGTGATCGGGCCGTAGATCGAGCGGGACTCCCCGCCCGGACGGATCTTCGCGGCGCGCTGGGCGATCTTGTCGAGGAACGCCTCGGCGACGGAGTCCACGACGTAGACCCGCTCCACCCCGACGCAGGTCTGCCCGGCGTTGGACATCGCGCCCCAGACCGCCGCCGCGGCCGCGTCGTCGAGGTCCGCGTCGGCGTCGACGAGCAGCGCGTCCTTGCCGCCGCACTCGACGAGCACCGGGGTGAGCGACTCCGCGCAGGTCGCCATGACCTTCTTCGCGGTGGCCGTGGAGCCGGTGAACGCGACCTTGTCGACACCCGCGCGGCACAGCGCCGCCCCGGTCTCGCCCTCGCCGGTGACCAGCCCGAACACCGCGTCGGTGCCCTCGGTGTGCGGGTCGGTCCCCCGCAGCACCTCGGCGAAGGTGTCGACGAGCCACTGCCCGACGCCGGGCGTCAGCTCGGAGGGCTTGAAGACGACGGCGTTGCCCGCGGCGAGCGCGTAGACGATCGAGCCCATCGGGGTGAACACCGGGTAGTTCCACGGCCCGAGCACCCCGACGACGCCCAGCGGCCGGTACTCGACGGTGGCCTTGTGGTTGACCATGAGGGCACCCGCCTCGGCCCGCTTGCGCCCCAGCGCGGCCTTCGCGTGCTTACCCGCCCAGTGCAGGTGGTCGATGACGAGGACGACCTCGATCCGGGCGTCGTCGAGCGGCTTGCCGGTCTCGTGGCTGACCAGGCCCGCGAGCTCGTCGGTGCGGGAGATGAGCAGCCGGCGCCAGGCGGCGAGGCGGCTGCGGCGCCCGTCGAAGCCGAGGTCGGCCCACCAGTCGGCGACGCCCCGCGCCCGGGCCACGACCGCGCCGACCTGCTCCGCGGTGTGCCGGGGATGGGAGGCGACGACGGAGCCGTCCCGCGGGTCGAGCGAGTCGAAGGTGGCGGAGGCGGCCGCGGTGCTGGTGCTCGCGGGCTTCGGTGCCGTACTCGTCATGAGGTGGACGTTACCGGCGGGTACACCTACGGCGCGAGGGGAGAGACGCCCGCATCCGGGTCGCGACGGCGTCGAGCGCACCCCGCTCGACCAGCCGGAACCGCCCGTCGAGCCGCAGCCCGTCCCCGGGGGTGCGCGGCAGGACGTGCAGGTGCCCGTGCCACACCTCCTGGCCCGCCGCGGCGCCGTCGGCAAGGAAGAGGTTGACGGCCTCGGCGAGCCCGGCGGCGCGGGCGGCGGCCGCGACCCGCCGTCCGAGCTCCCACACCGCGGCGCCCTCCTCGGGGGTCAGGTCGGCGAGGGAGGCGGCGTGGCGGCGGGGCACGACGAGCGTGTGGCCCGTGACCGCGGGCTGGACGTCGAGGAAGGCGGCGGCGAGGTCGTCGGTGGCGACGAGGCTCTGCTCGGCCCGACCGGCGACGATCGCGCAGAAGACGCACTCGCCGTCGACCTCGGCGGGCAGCACGACCCGTCGTCGTGGGGTTCTGCGGATAGGCGGGAGGCGCATGATCAATGTGGATTTCCGGACCCTATCGGCGTGCTGAGTTGGATCCAGTGTCTGCGATGCGACACCGCTGACACTCAGAACAGCCGGAACTCGTCGGACTCGATGCCGCGCAGGGCGTCGTAGTCCAGCGTCACGCACCGGATGCCGCGGTCGGTCGCGAGCACGCGCGCCTGGGGCTTGATCTGCTGCGCGGCGAAGATGCCCGCGACCGGCGCGAGCAGCGGATCGCGGTTGAGCAGCTCGAGGTAGCGGGTGAGCTGCTCGACGCCGTCGATCTCGCCGCGGCGCTTGATCTCGACGGCGACCGAGCTCCCGGAGTCGTCCCGGCAGAGCAGGTCGACGGGGCCGATCGCGGTGGGGTACTCGCGGCGGACCAGCGTCCAGCCCTCCCCCAGCGTGTGCACGTGCTCGGCGAGCAGCTCCTGGAGGTGGGCCTCGACGCCGTCCTTGACGAGGCCCGGGTCGATCCCGAGGTCGTGCTGCGAGTCGTGCTGGATCTCCTCGAGGGTGATCGTCAGCGTCTCGTCGGCCTTGTTGCGCACCGTCCACACGCCCGGTTCCTCGGTCAGCCAGCACGGCGGGCTCATCCAGTTCAGCGGCTTGTAGGCGCGGTCGTCGGCGTGGACGCTCACCGAGCCGTCCGACTTCACCAGGAGCAGGCGCAACGCGCTCGGCAGGTGCGCGGTCAGGCGGCCCGCGTAGTCGACCGTGCAGCGGGCAATGACGAGTCGCACGTCAGCGGGAAGGGATCAGTTCCGCGAGGCGGACCGGGAGAGCTCCTCGATGAAGGAGTCCACGGACTCCTTCTTCGCCTGGTCGGACTGCAGCTCCTGGCGGACGAGGCGCGAGGCCAGGTCCGTCGAGTGGCCACCGAGCTCGGCCTTGAGCTCACGGACGACCTGCGAGCGGGCGTTCTCGAGCTGCTCCTCGCCCCGGCGGCGGAGGCGCTCGACCTCCTGCTCGGCCTTCTCGCGCATCTCGTCGGCGATGCGCTGGGCGTCGGCCCGCGCGTCGTCGCGGATGCGGGCGGCGTCGTTCTGGGCGTTCTCGACGGCCTCGCGGTACGCGGCCTCGGCGGATTCCAGGCGCTCCCGGGCCTTGCGCGAGTCCTCGACCTGCTGGGCGATCTCCTTCTCGCGCTTCTCCGTCATGTTCTTCAACGGCGGCACCACGTAGCGGTAGAGCACGTAGAGCACGATCAGTAGTCCGACGATCTCAGCGATGATGGTGCTGATCATGTGCTCTGCCGTGCTCCCGTTCCGCGGTGACCGTGATCGCCCTGTTCGCGGCGCAGCCTAGCAAGGGTGCGGCTCGCCCGGGCGGCGGAGTCGGACCCCCGGTGCGGGCATCATCACCGGGGTGGACACGCTCTCGAGCCGACAGGTGTACGCGAACCCCTGGATGACGGTCCGGGAGGACACGTTCCGGCGTCCCGGCGGCGGTCAGGGCATCTACGGCGTCGTGGACAAGCCGCACTACGCGCTGGTCATCGCGCTGGACGGGTCGGGCCCGGACGCGCGGATGATGATGGTCGAGCAGTTCCGCTACCCGCTGGGGCTGCGCTGCTGGGAGTTCCCGCAGGGGACGGCGCCGGACCGCGTCGAGATGGAGCCCGCCGAGCTCGCCGTGCGGGAACTGCGCGAGGAGACCGGCCTGCAGGCGCGCCGCTGGGAGCCGCTGGGCCTGCTCGACGTCGCGCCGGGCCTGTCCTCGCAGCGTGGGCGGGCGTTCCTCGCGACCGACCTCGTCCCGGGCGAGCCCGAGCGGGAGGAGACCGAGGCCGACATGCGCGCGGCCTGGGTGACCCGCAGCGCGTTCGAGGACCGGGTCCGGGCGGGCGAGATCACCGACGCCCAGTCGATCGCGGCGTACGCGATGCTGATGCTCGCCGGCCGCTGACTCCTCCCTGAGCGAGTCGGTACCCCGGGTCCCTGCTCGACGCGGGAACACTGGGGTCATGCCGATCGTGCGCCTCGGCCCGCTGGCCGTCCCCACGCCGTCCGAGGTGCTCGCCTGGACCGCCGAGGTGGCCGAGGTGGGCGTCCGGCTGCCCGGCCGGGTCGAGGCGCTGCTCGACGACGTCACGCGCCTGCTCGGGACGCTGGGGCAGGTGGCCGACCGGGTCGACGGCCTCGTCGACCGGGCCGAGGGCATCGTCGTCGAGATCGAGGGCGTGATCGGCGAGGCCCGCGGGATCACGACGGGGGCGGCGTCCGTCGTCGACGAGGCCCGCGGGATCACGACGGGGGCGGCCTCCGTCGTCGAGTCCGCCCGCACCATCACGACGGGCGCCGACGGCGTGGTGGGCGACGCCCGGGCGATCACCCGGGGCGCCTCGGCGGTCGTCGACGAGGCCGGGAGCATCACCAAGGGCGCCGCTACGGTGGTCGACGACGCCGCCGGCATCACGCGGGGCGCCTCCGAGGTCGTCGAGTCGGCCCGCACGATCACGTCGGGCGCCGACGAGGTGATGAGCTCGGCCGGCACGACGAGCCGCCAGGCCCAGGAGCTGCTCGACCTCTACCGCCCGATGCTCGAGCAGGCCGCGCCGCTGACCAAGAAGTTCGTCGACGACCTCGCGCCCGAGGAGATCGAGGCGGCGATCCAGCTCGTCGACGAGCTCCCGACGCTCGCGCACCACCTCACCACCGACGTCCTGCCCATCCTCGAGACCCTCGACCGGGTCGGCCCGGATCTCCACGAGCTGCTCGAGGTGACCAAGGACCTCCGGAGCGCGATCGACGGCATCCCCGGCTTCTCGTTCCTCAGGCGTCGTGGGGAGTCCAAGGAGGACGAGTAGGCGCCTGCGGCTCGGACCCCGCGGCCCGCGAGCGCCGAGTGGGCCCGCACGGCTCCCCCGGCGGCCCTCACGGTCCACTCGGGCGACAGCCCGACCCACCACCCTCATCGAGTGGACCCCCAGGGCTGCCCGGCAACCCCCACGGCCCACTCGGCCGGCTCATCGACACCCCGCCGCGCACCTTCCGCGCCTGGGCCCGCGACCACGCGGCCGCCTTCGCCCGCCGCTGAGCCGGTCAGGACCCGGGGAGCACGGCCTGCGTCTGGGTGGTCCGGGCGACGAGGCGGCCGGCCTCGTCGGTCAGGTCGGTCTGCACGACGACCTGGGTGCGGCCCCGGTGCACCGGGCGCGCGGTGGCGGTGACCGACCCCGCCCGCACCCCGCGCAGCAGGTTCGTCGCGGACTGCGTCGTGGCCGTCGTCGCCCCCTCGGGCAGCCCGAGGTAGGCGCCGACCGCGCCCACGGTGACGGCGAGGGTCATCAGCGCGCCGCCGTGGGCGAGCCCACCCGCCGTCGTGTGGGCGTCGGACCACGGCAGGGTCCCGACGACCTCGTCCGGACCCGCCGTCGTCAGCTCGATCCCGAGCGTGCGGGCGAAGGGCATGAGCGCGAGCAGGCCCGCGGCGTCGGTGCTCAGGCCGGGGCCTCCTCGTGCTCGAGGCCGTGCACCTCGCGGATGACGTCCACGAACGCGCCCATGATCCCGGTGAGCGAGTACGACTTCGGCGTCACGACCCGCTGCACGCCGAGCCGCGCCAGCTGCTCGGCGTCCTTCGGCGGGATGATGCCCCCGACGACGACGGGGATGTCGGAGGCGTCGGCCCGCGCGAGCCCGTCGAGCACCGCCGGCACCACCTCGAGGTGCGAGCCGGACAGGATCGACAGCCCGACGACGTGCACGCCCTCCTGCACCGCGGCAGCGACGATCTCCTCGGGCGTGAGCCGGATCCCCTGGTAGATGACCTCGAACCCGGCGTCGCGGGCCCGCACGGCGATCTGCTCGGCGCCGTTGGAGTGCCCGTCGAGCCCCGGCTTGCCGACCAGCATCCGGAGCGCCGCGACCCCCAGGTCGTCGGCGGTCCGGCGGACCCGGTCCCGGACGGCCTCGAGGTCGTCGGGCTCACCGTCGTGTCCCGAGCCGGGGCCGGCCCCCGACGACGAGGCCGCGGTCACCCCGGTCGGGGCGCGGTAGGAGCCGAAGACGTCGCGCAGCGCGCCGGCCCACTCCCCCGTCGTGACCCCCGCGCGGGCGCACTCGAGCGTCGCGTCCATGAGGTTCTCGGTGCCGCCGGCGGCCTCGGTCAGGCGGCCGAGGGCGGCCTTGACGGTCTCCTGGTCGCGGTCGGCCCGCCACGCCTCGACGGCCGAGCGGGCCTGCTGCTCGACCTCCTTGTCGACCACGAAGATCGCCTCGGCGCCCTCGGCCTGCAGCGGGCTCGGCTCGGTGGAGGTGAACTTGTTGACCCCGACGACGACGTCCTCGCCCGACTCGAGGCGCATCCGCCGTGCGGCCAGCGAGGACACCAGCTGGGACTTCATGTAGCCCGAGTCGACGGCGGCGACCGCGCCGCCCATCTCTGCCACCTTGTCGATCTCGGCGCGCGCGCCCTCGACGATCGCGGCGGTCTTCGCCTCCATGACGTGGGAGCCGGCGAAGACGTCGTCGTAGTCGAGCAGGTCGGTCTCGTGGGCGAGGACCTGCTGCATGCGCAGCGCCCACTGCTGGTCCCATGGGCGCGGCAGGCCGAGGGCCTCGTTCCACGCCGGGAGCTGCACGGCGCGGGCGCGGGCGTCGCGCGACAGCGTCACCGCGAGCATCTCGAGCACGATGCGCTGGACGTTGTTCTCCGGCTGGGCCTCGGTGAGCCCCAGCGAGTTGACCTGTACGCCGTAGCGGAAGCGGCGCATCTTCGGGTCGGTGACGCCGTAGCGGTCCTGGCAGAGCCCGTCCCAGAGCTGGGCGAACGCCCGGAGCTTGGCGATCTCCTCGATGACGTGCAGCCCGGCGTTGACGAAGAACGAGATGCGCCCGACGACCTTCGCGAAGTCCGCTTCGGGGACCTGCCCGGAGTCGCGGACCGCGTCGAGCACCGCGATCGCCGTGGAGATCGTGTAGGCGACCTCCTGCGTGGGCGTGGCCCCGGCCTCCTGCAGGTGGTAGCTGCAGATGTTGATCGGATTCCACTTCGGGACGTTCGACACCGTCCATGCGATCGTGTCGGTGATCAGCCGGACGCTCGGCCCGGGCGGGAACGCGTAGGTCCCGCG
>JAICLN010000177.1 GCA_025925615.1 Actinomycetospora sp.
CACCGTCCAGGACTCCGCGACGAGGCGGCCGCCCGGCTCGCGCCAGCGCTCACGGGTCCACGACCGGCCGCCGTCGCCCCCGCCGGTCTCGCGCTCGCTTACGACGCCCGGAGCCCGGCCGGTGGCCGAGCGGACGACGGCGTCGGCGTTGCCGGCGGCGACGGTCCGGTCGGCGTCGCCGTGGACGACGATCAGCGGCACCGGGCCCGCGTCGGCGACCGACGTGGGGGGCGACGACATCGCTGCGAACGCCGACCCGACGTCGTGGGCGGCCCGGTAGGGCAGGCCGGAGTGGACCCCGGCGCCGCAGAAGACGTCGGGATGGGTGGCCGCGAGGACGGCGGCCATGGCGGCCCCGGCCGAGAAGCCGGCGACGCCGATGCGGGCCGGGTCGACGTCGTGGGCGGCGGCGACCTCGCGGGCGACGGCGGCGATCAGGGCGGGCTCGCCGCGGTCGCGCTCCTGGTCCCCGGGCCGGAACCAGTTCCAGTAGCCCATGGCGTTCGCCGACCGGGACTGCTCGGGATAGACCACGACGATGCCCTCGCGCTCGGCGACCTCGTCCATCCCGGTCGAGGCGGCGAACGCGTCGGCGTCCTGGGTGCCGCCGTGGAGCATGACCAGCAACGGTGCGGGACGTTGCGGCTCCGTCGGGACGTAGACCCGGTAGGCGAGGCCACCGGCGCCGCCGCGGGTGACGCTGCCCGGGGACCGGACGGCGCCGCCGGCGGACGGGGACGCCGCCCCGCCGAACCGCCCGGCCAGGCCCGACATCCCGCCGAGTCCCTGCATGCCGGAGAGACCCTGCATGCCGGAGAGCCCCGACATCCCGGGAAGGCCGCCGCCGAGCCCGCCCCCGGGCAGGCCGCCGCCGCCCAGGGCGCGCTGGATGGAGGCGGTGGCCTCGGTGAGCTGCCCGGAGCGCATGAGGCGGGCCGCCTCGTCGAAGCGCGGGGAGGTGCGGGCGCCGGGACGCGCGAGGGCGTCGACCAGCCGGGTGATGCGGGACATGGGTGCTCCTGACGATCGTCAGACGATGCGCGGCCCGAGGGCCGCCTTGACCGCGCGGCTCGCGCGGAACGCCCCGAGGACCTCGACCGAGGCGATGGTCGCCAGGGCCAGCTCGGGGTCGACGTCCTCGGCCACCGTGGCGAGTCCGAGGACGCGGATCTGCACCTGCTCCCCCGCGGCGCGGAGGCGCTCGAGATCGGCCCGCGAGAAGTGCTGGGTGCCGAGGACGAGGGTGCGGCGGGCGACCGTGTGCTCGATCGCGGATTCACTGCGCGACAGCTGCGCGCGGACGGCCGTGCGGATGAAGTCGGTCCGGTTGCTGAAGAAGCCCTCCTGCACGAGCAGGTCGATCCGCCCCAGGTCCACCGGACCCAGGTTCACGGTGATCTTCTCGGTGCGCTCCGGCTCCCCGACCACGCTTCCTCCCTCCGCACGCCATCCACATAGATGGTGCATGGCAGGCATGGTTCGGCGCAAGTCGAGCGGCCCTGCTGGGTAGCGGCACACAACCCAGATCTCTAGGGTGATCCGGACCGCCCCCGGAACCCGAGGAGCCCACGATGGAGTGGACCGGCGCCCGTTACGCCGACCAGCCCGAGGTCGAGGTCGAGACCTGGGTGGCCGCGGCCCCCACGCGGATCTGGCCCCTCGTCAGCGACGTCGAGGGGATGCCGGGCATGAGCGGGGAGCTGCAGGCCGTCGAGTGGACCGACGGCGCCACCGGCCCGGCCGCCGGCGCGCGCTTCGTCGGGCACAGCAGCCACCCCTCGCTCGGCGAGTGGTCGGCGACGGCGACCGTGGTGACGTGGGAGCCACCCGCCGAGTTCGCGTGGGAGGTGGACGGCGACGGGGGCCCGGCCGCGCGCTGGTCGTTCCGGCTCGAGGACGCGGACGGCGGGACCCGGGTCCGTCAGCGCGTCCGCCTCGGGCCGGGCCGCTCCGGGCTCAGCCACGCCATCGACCACATGCCGGACAAGGAACAGAAGATCGTCTTCGTCCGGCTGCGCGAGTTCGAGGCCTCGATGCAGGCCACGCTCGCTGCGATCCGGGAGGCCGCCGAGGCCGCGGACGGCGCCCCGTCGTGAGGACCGCGACCACCGTCGAGGCCTCCTCCGACCCCGCGACCGTCGAGTTCGTCGTCGAGGCCGAGCACCTCGGGCTCGACGAGTGCTGGGTCGCCGAGGCGTGGGGCTCCGACGCCCCCTCGGCGCTCGGGTTCCTCGCCGCGCGCACCGAGCGGATCCGGCTCGGGGCCGGGGTGCTCCAGGTCGGCACGCGCACACCGGTCGCCGTCGCGCAGGCCGCCCTCACCCTCGACGCGCTCTCCGGCGGCCGGTTCGTCCTCGGGCTGGGCTCCTCCGGCCCCCGGGTGATCGAGGGCCTGCACGGCGTGCCGTTCGCGCGGCCCCTGACCCGCATGCGGGAGACGATCGACGTCGTCCGCCGGGCGTTCGCCGGGGAGAAGATCGTCTACTCCGGGCGGACGGTGACCATCCCGCTGCCGGGCGGTGAGGGGCGCCCGATGCGGCTGTCGACGCCGGCCAACCCCGACCTGCCGATCTACGTGGCGTCGCTGTCCCCGCGCATGCTCGAGCTCACCGGCGAGGTGGCCGACGGCTGGCTCGGGACCAGTTTCGTGCCCGAGGGCGCTGCGGCCTACTTCGAGCACCTCGACGCCGGGCTGGCCCGCGCCGGGCGCACGCGGGCCGACCTGACCGTCTGCCAGGGCGCCGAGGTCGCCTTCGCCGAGGACGAGGCCGAGCTGGCCACGATGGTGGCCGCCCGGCGTCGGGGCCTGGCGTTCTCACTCGGCGGGATGGGCACGGCGAGCACGAACTTCTACCACGACGCCTACGCCCGGCAGGGGTGGTCGGAGATCGCGGAGGCGGCCCGCGAGCGCTGGCAGGCCGGCGACCGGGACGGCGCGGCGGCGATGGTGCCCGACGAGATGGTGCTGGCGACGACGCTGCTCGGCACCGAGGAGATGGTGCGCGCGCGGCTACGGGTGTGGGGCGACGCCGGGGTCGACACGGTCCGGCTCTACCCCGCCGGCGAGACCCTCGACGAGCGCCTCACGACGCTGGGCCGCGCGATCGACCTGGTCGGGGCGCTCCGCGCTCCTGAGCACTAGACCGTGTCATGGCGCGGATTACTGCTCACCAGGCCGAAGGCCACCGACGAGGACGACGTCGAGGCGCCGCGGCCCGTGGACCCCCTCGACGCGGTCCAGCTCGATGTCGCTGGTGGCCGACGGGCCCGAGACGAACGTGAGCGGGCGGGTCGGGTCGAGTCGCGCGATCGCCTCGGGCACCGAGGCGACGACGTCGGCGGCGCGGATGACGCAGACATGGTGGTCGGGGACCAGGGTGATCACGCGTCGGCCCTGGTCGGGGGCACCCGAGTCCAGGACGAAGGTCCCGGTGTCGGCGATGGCGACCGCCGCCCCCGTCACCACCGCGTCGACGTGGTCGAGCTCGTCGACGGTGCACGCGGGCTCGTCCCGGCGGACGGCGCCGTCGAACGCCGCGAGCCAGCCCTCGGGCAGGCCCGGCGGCACCACCACGCTGCCCGCGGTCCTGAGGAAGGCCCGGACGGCGGCGGCGACGTCGTCCTCGGTCGGCACCCGGGTCACGGTGGCGCGGTAGTCGGTCAGGGTCTCGTCGAGCCGGGCCAGCACCTGCTCGCCGCCCGGGGCGAACCGGCCCGCCGACCGGTACGTGCGGGGGACGACAGGATCTGACAGCACACCGATAGGGGGGGTCGCCGGCGCTCCGGCGTCGCGCGCCGTCCGCAGCCGCGCGAGCACTTCGTCGCGGGCACCCATCAGGTGCCCCCGTGGGTGCGGGCCCACCACTGCCGGAAGGTCTCCGCCGGCGGCGCGGGCAGGTCACGGGCGTTCGACCACCCCGACAGCGGCCACGGCAGCGTCGAGATCCGACCCTTCCGCCCGGCGAGCACCCGACCCACCCCCAGCGCCCGTTCCGCGAGCTTGAACCGGCCCGGCGTCGTCATCGCGATCGCCGCGGCCGCCATCGCGACGTCCTGGCCGGTGCGCCGGGTGTGGGCGTCGACGGCGGCCGCGCGTTGCTGCACGAGCATCGAGGGGATGTCGATGCGCACCGGGCAGGCGTCGAAGCACGCCCCGCACAACGACGAGGCGAAGGGCAGCGTCGCGTTGACGTCGTGCGGGCCGTCGATGCCGGTCAGCTGCGGGGAGAGCACCGCGCCGATCGGGCCCGGATAGATCGAGCCGTAGGCGTGGCCACCGGTGCGCTCGTAGACCGGGCAGACGTTCAGGCACGCCGAGCAGCGGATGCAGTGCAGCGCCTGACGGCCCTGCGCGTCGGCCAGCACGTTCGAGCGACCGTTGTCGAGCAGGACCAGGTGGAACGCCTGCGGGCCGTCGCCGGGCGTCACCCCGGCCCAGGTGGAGGTGTAGGGGTTCATCCGCTCGCCGGTCGAGGACCGCGGCAGGAGCTGCAGGAACACCTCGAGGTCGGACCAGGTCGGGACGAGCTTCTCCACACCCATCACGGTGATCAGCGTGTCGGGCAGCGTCAGGCACATCCGCCCGTTGCCCTCGGACTCGACCACCGAGAGCGTCCCGGTGTCGGCCACCGCGAAGTTGACCCCCGAGATGCCGACCTTCGCGGCGAGGAACCGCTTCCGCAGGTGGGCCCGCGCGGCCATCGCGAGCCGGCGGGGCTCGTCGGTGAGGTCCGGGTCCACGTCGGGCATCTCGCGCAGGAAGATCTCGCGGATCTCGGCGCGGTTGCGGTGGATGGCCGGGACGAGGAAGTGCGAGGGCCGGTCGTGCGAGAGCTGCACGATCAGCTCGGCGAGGTCGGTCTCGAGCGCGGCGACGCCCGCCGCCTCGAGCGCCTCGTTGAGGCCGGTCTCCTGGGTGGCCATCGACTTGACCTTGACGACCTCGTCGGCGCCCGTGCCGCGCACCAGGTCGACGACGATGCGGTTGGCCTCCTCGGCGTCGCGCGCCCAGTGCACCACCCCGCCCCGCGCGGTGACCCGCTCCTCGAACTGCACCAACAGCTCGGGCAGCCGCGCCATGGTGTCGGCCTTGATCGCCTCGCCGGCGCGGCGCAGCTCCTCCCAGTCGTCGAGCTCGGCCACCACCCCCGCGCGCTTGGCCCGGATCGTGCGCGTGGCGTGGCCGAGGTTGCGGCGCAGCTGCGTGTCGGCCAGCGCCCGGTGCGCCGCGGCCGGGAAGCCCTCGGTGCCGCGCAGGTGACGGTGCGGGTCGGATGCCGGAGTGGGCATCCCCAACTCGATGGTCCGGCTCCGCTCCGCTGCGCGTCCGTGGCCGGTCACGGCCGCACCTCCGCCCGGTCGAACACGATGTCCGCGGACCGGTCGTCGCGATCGGTCGAGGCCAGGATCTCGGCCAGGTGCACCGTCCGGACCCCCGAGCGCAGCCGCGAGAGGCCGCCGCCGATGTGCATCAGGCACGAGGAGTCCCCGGCGGTGCACACCTCCGCCTTCGACGAGAGCACCGCCGCCATCTTGTCGGCCAGCATCGCGGTGGAGGTCTCCGCGTTCTTCACCGCGAAGGTCCCGCCGAACCCGCAGCACACCTCGGCGTCGGCGAGCTCCACCAGCTCGAGCCCGCGGACCGCGCGCAGCAGCTGCAGCGGCTTGTCGCCGACACGCAGCATCCGCAGCGAGTGGCAGGTCGGGTGGTAGGTGACCCGGTGCGGGTAGTAGGCGCCGACATCGGTGACCCCCAGGACGTCGACGAGCAGCTCGGAGAGCTCGTAGGTCCGCTCCGCGCCCTGCTCGGCCGCCCGCGCCAGGCCCTCGTCACCGGCGCGGCGGGCGACCATCGCGTGCTGGTGGCGCACACAGCCGACGCACGAGCCCGAGGGCGCGACGACCGCATCGACCCCCGCGTCGAAGGCCTGGCCGAAGACCTCGACGTGGTGGCGCACCACCGGCAGCGCCGCGTCCAGGTAACCGGTGTTGACGTGCATCTGCCCGCAGCAGGTCTGGTCGGCCGGGAACACCACCTCGTGGCCCAGGCGCTCCAGCAGCTCCACGGTGGCGATCGGGGCCTGCGGGAACAGCGCGTCCCCGAGGCAGGTCGCGACCACGGCGATCCGCATCGGCTGCCCTTCTCCCACGACGGCTGGTGTCCGCTGGGAGTCTGCCCGCCGCGCGGTCCGCGCGCTCGCTTCCGGGCGACCCGGTTCTCGGGCACCCCACGTCAGAAAGGTCCCGACTCAGCCGACGGACGCGGCGACCCGCTCCTCCGCCCGCGAGGCCCGCGGGTCGGCGGAGACCGTCGGGACCGGGCCGGAGGCGGGCGATACGCGCGGCGCCGGGCAGTCGTCGTCGGGCTGCGGGCCGCGGGCGAGGTCCAGCGTCATCGGCTCGAAGCCGAGGAGGCGCTGGAAGTGGCGCAGCCCGGGCTCGAGGAACAGGGCCGTGTCCACCGCGAGGTGCCCGACCCCGCGCGCGGCGAGCTCGGCCACCAGGTGCGCGGAGAGCAGATAGCGCGACGGGCCCGTCTCCCGGCCCGGCGCGGCGAGCATGAGGTCGAGTCGGGCGAAGGGCCCGTCGACGGAGGTGAGCGCCACGACCTCGGTCACGTCGTCCGCGTCCCGCGCGAGCCAGGCCTGCACGAGCCCGGTCTGCAGGTCGTCGCGCACCGACTCGACGAGGGCCTCCTCGCCGCGGGCCCGCAGGACCGCGGTGATCCGGACCTCCGCCTCGACCCGGCCCATCCGCCGGCAGGTGACGCCCGCCGCGGCGGCCCGCGTGCTGTTGGTGCGCACCGCCTGCCGGGACCGGCCGCGCAGGTACTCCTCGCCCCCGGTGGGCAGCGTCAGCACCGAGACCGCGACCCGGCAGGGGACGCCGTGGCGGTGCCCGCCGTACTTGGCCTCCATGCGGTCGCCGAGCGCGGTGGGCGAGAAGCTCACCGCGAGCTGCGGCAGGTCGGCGAGCACCGGCAGGCGATCGCGGAGCGCGGGCACCGCGCACGCCACCGTCGCCGCCGCGCGCCGCACCCGGGCCTGTGCACCGTCCCGCGCCTGGAGCGCCTCGCCGAGACGCACGAACTCCGGATTCGCCAGCCCGCTGCTCACACACGCCCCCGTCAGTCGTGTCGCCGTGGGGACCGATGGCTCCCACGCTGTCCACTCCCGACAACGGCGCGTCCGTATGGTCTTCCTGATACTCCAAACGGCTCACATGCGATCTGGGCCGTTCAGATCACCCGACCAGGTGACGTGTACCCGGATCAGGTCGAGCGGGCCCGGGACGCCGGGAACGGCATCGTGTGGATCTCGCCGTCGGCCAGGACGTCCCGACCCGCCGCGTCGTCCCGGTCGTCCAGCGGGGTCTCGTCGACGCCGTGGGTGTGCAGCCACAGCCAGGCCATCCAGCCGACGGCGGCGACCCCGACGAAGCTGACGAGCCGGTAGAGCAGGACGGCGGCGAGGGCGGGCTTCGACGGGACGCCGCCGGCCACGAGCGCCGCGAGCAGTGCGCCGTCGACGAGGCCGAGCCCGCCGGGGAGGAAGGCCGCGCTGGACGCGGCGGTGGCGGCCGCGTACGCGACCAGCACCAGCGAGATGGTCATGCCGTTCGCGCCGACCGCGACGCAGCAGGCCGCGAGGCAGGCGATGTCGAGCAGCCAGTTCAGCAGCGCGGAGAGCCCGACGACGACCCGGCCGCGGCCCGGCAGCTCGATGAGCGCGAGCCCCTCGATCTGGGCGGTCAGCTCGGCGACACCCGTCTCGCGCGGGCGGCGGCGCACCCGGTTGACCAGGCGCAGCCCGCCGATGCCGACGGTGGTGATGAGCCCCGGACGACGGCTGACGACGACGATGAGCGCCCCGAGCGCGAGCACGCCCGCCAGCTGCAGCACCTGCGGCCCGAAGGTGGTGGCCCGCCCGTTGACCACGAGCGCCGACCCGACCGCGATGCCGGCGAGCGCCAGGCTCGCGGCCACGCCGCCGGTGACCATCGTCCACGTCGTGACCGGGCCACTCGCGCCCCAGGTCCGGCGCTTGCGGAAGGTGTAGGCGGTGGAGAGCGCGGCGCCGCCCGGGACCGTGAGGTGCAGAGCGTTGGCGGCGAGCGTGACGAGCACGACCGCCCGGAAGCGCACGCGCACCGCGGCCGCGCGCAGCAACCGGTGGTGGAGCAGGGCGAAGGCGAGGATCGAGCCTGCCTCGCAGGCGATCGCCAGGGCGACCCAGACCGGGTCGGCGGTGGCGAGCGTGGCGCCGGCCGCCTTGATGGTCGGGAAGATCCAGATGGCCCCGACGACGAGGGCCGCGACCACGACACCGCCGGCGACCATGCGCACGGCGCGTCGGGACGCGACGCGGCGAGCCTCGCGCACCACGCCCTCGACCGTCACGCTCACACCCCCACTGTCCTCCATCAACAGCCCCGGTGGCACGCCGGGGCGAGGCGACGGACGTCGCACCCGGCGGATCTCCACCCGGTTCCGGGACGACACGTCGCGCCCGTCACCCGGTCGTGCCCCCACCGTCGGGGGCCCGGATACCGGGCGGGTCCCGCCCGGTCGACCGAGCACACTGACCCGGTGACCCGACCGACCGCCCGGGTGCTGGCGCTGCTCGAGATCCTCCAGACCGG
>JAICLN010000305.1 GCA_025925615.1 Actinomycetospora sp.
CGACCACGGCCTGACCGAGGACCAGGAGCCCGCCGCCGGCGACGCCCTGCGCGAACCGGAGAGCGACCAGTTGGCCGAGATCGGCGGCGAACCCGCAGAGGACCGACGCCAGCACGAACGCGGCGATCGACCAGAGGTAGAGCGACCGCCGTCCGCGCAGGTCCCCCAGCCGTCCGAACACGGGCATGGCCACGGTCATGGACAGCGTGTAGGCGGCGAACACCCAGCCGATCTGCCGCTCACCGCCGATGTCGGCCACGATCGAGGGCAGGGCGGTCGCGACGATGGTCGCGTCCATGGCCGACAGCAGCGTGATCACCACGAGCGACACGAACAGCAGGCGGAGGGAGACAGCGCGCGGCGGCGCCGTCGAGAGCGAGGTCATCAACGACAGAAGTCGCCTTCTCGATCCTGGGGAGGGATCACCGACGCGGCCTCGTGCGCGGTACCCGGCGTCTCGCCGGACCGACGGGCGGACCCCCGACAGGGGCGCCCCGACGTCGTGGTCAGTCTAAACGGTACGGGGGCATTACGTGCGCTTCCGACGTAATGCCCCCGTACCGGCCGGTCAGGCGAAGGTGTCCTCGAAGCGGTCGTAGGGCTTCGGGGGCTCCGGGAACAGCTGCTGCGCCGTGTCGATAGCGTACGGCTGGTGCGGCGTGACCCCGGGCGCATCCATGGGCGGCAGGAAGACCGGCTTCCCGTCCTCGCCGAAGTACGCCAGCGTCTTCTCGTACGACGCCCGCTCGTGGGCGGCGAAGGAGATCCAGTCCTCGTCGAACGGTGCCCGCGCGATCTCGAAGCAGCGGAACGTGAGGATCCGCCACTCGCCGTCCTGCTTGACGAGGTCCAGGCCGTACTTGCACCAGATCCAGTGCGCCCAGACCTTGCGCCCGTCGACCTCGCGCGGGGCGAAGAAGAACGGCGGGATGTTCTCGGCCTCGGCGGGGTCGGTGATGCCCGACTCGATGCCGGCCATGAGCCACAGGCCCTTGGCGGTGGTGCCGTCGGCCGAGACCTCGATCACCGGCGTGGTCGTGTAGTGCAGGATCAGCTTGCCGACCGGGTGCGGCCGGCCCCGGTGGTACCGCATGACCGTTTCCCAGTCGGTGTACACGCCGGTGTCGTTGTACTGAGCGCGCACCCCCGGGGTGCCCTTGCGCACCCACAGCTCGTCGATGATCCGCTCGTCCTCGAACGCGTTGTGGTAGTGCATGTAGCGGGAGAAGACGTTCTCGACGTGCCCCCGGTCCTGAGCGCGCGTGGCCGCCAGCTCGGCGGCGCCGAGCCGCTCCTCCAGCGCCGCGATCCGCTGCTCGAGTTCTGTCTCCGACACTGTGCGAGAGCCCCTTCGGGAGGATGTGGGTGGCGCAGCCCGCCGTCCGCCATCATTATGTAGAAAACCTGCATAAGTCAACGCATGGCCGAACCCGAGGAGCCCCTGTGCAGCCGCCGCCGTCCGCGCGTGACGTCCTCGTCCTGGCGCAGATCGTCGACCTGGTGCGCTCCGGGGCCGGCACCACGCGCCCCGAGCTCGAGGCCGTGACCGGGCTGGGGCGCACCATCGTCAACGACCGCGTGCGGGAGGGCATCGACCTCGGGGTCCTGGCGGAGGTGGAGGCGGCGCCGTCGGGCCGGCGGCGGGGTCGGCCCTCGCGCAGCATCCGCTTCCGGACCGAGGCAGGCGTGATCCTGGCCGCCTCGCTCGGAGAGGTGTCGCTGCACGCGGCGGTCACCGACCTCGACGGCCGCTACCTGGCGCGGGAGTTCCGCTCCATCGACGTGCAGGACGGGCCCGAGCACGTCCTGCGCGCGGTGCACGAGTCGTTCCGGCGGCTGCTGCGCAGGCTCGGATCGCCGGCGCCCGTCTGGGCGGTCTCCGTGGGCCTGCCGGCGCCGACGGACCATCCGACCGGCCGCGTCGTCACCCCCCGGACCATCCCCGGCTGGGCGGGGTTCGACGCGCGGTCCTGGTTCTCCGCGCGCTGCGACGCCCCGGTCTGGGTGGACAACGAGACCAACCTGCGGGCCCTGGGCGAGTGGGAACGCGGCGAACCGCAGGAACGGCGGGACCTGCTCTACGTCAAGGTGGCGACCGGCATCGGCAGCGGCCTGGTCACCGGCGGCCGGCTGCACCGAGGCGACTCCGGCGCCGCCGGCGACATCGGCCACGTGCGCGTCACCGACGACCCCGCCGCCGTCTGCCGCTGCGGGAAGACCGGGTGCCTGGAGGCGGTCGCGGGCGGCTGGGCCCTCGTGCGCACGCTGACCGAACGCGCCCGGGCGGGCGAGAGCCCGGTGCTGGCCGAGCGGCTCGCCGAGGTCGGGCACCTGACGGGTGAGGACATCGGGCGCGCCGTCGCGGCGGGCGACGAGGCGGCCCGGTGGGCTGTCTCCCGCGCGGCCCGGGTGACCGGTACCGCGATCGCCGGCGTGGTCAACTTCCTGAACCCCGGCACGCTCGTGCTCGGCGGTGGGGTCCTGCGCACCGGTGATCTGTTCTTCGAGGAGTTCCGGCAGGCCGTGCTTGACGGCGGGATCGAGCTCGCCACCCGGAGCCTCACGATCCGGACGGCGTCGCTGGCCGACGCCGAGGGGACGACGGGCGCCGCACTCCTGTCCGCGGAGAGCCTGCTGCGGCCGTCGGCGCTGCAGCTCTGGCTGGCCGAGGGCACGCCCGTCGCCGCGGCCGCCCGCCTCCAGGCCGTCCAGTGACCAGCGGCCGGCTCCTAGTGACCAGCGGCTGACGGGGAACGGTCGAACCGGGACGGGTCGCCGGCGTAGTACGGCCAGACGCGCCACCGAGCGTCGCCCGTCCGTTCGGGAGGTCCGAGCGTGACCTGTCCGGTCGCCGCCCACTCGACACCGCGCACGAGCAGCGCCATGAACGGCAGCTTGCGGAAGGTGTCCCAGTCGTGCCCGAGGGTCAGGCAGAACGACCGCCCCGCACCCCACTCGTTGATCCAGGCCAGAGGCTGGTCGGTGTTCATGCCGGCGAGCTCCGCCAGCCCGCCCGGCGGCACGACGACCGGGGTGTGCGCGTTCGGCCAGCCCGCCTGGCGGTAGCTGTCGACGTCGTCGAAGACGGTCAGCAGCACCCGCGCCGACGGGTCCATCCGCGCACCGGTCAGGACGTCGTCGTTGACGACCGCCCAGTCCGCCTCGAGGCCGGCGGTGATCGGGTGGCGCGGCTCCGCCGTCCGCACGACGACCTCGCCCTGCGGCCGGGGACGTAGGCCCGTCTCGCGGCTGAGCGAGGCACCGCGCATCCGGTCGAACTCCTCGGGCCAGCCCCAGTCCGGCTCCTGCACCGACGAGCCGTGGAACCCGACGATGCCCTTGCCCTCGTCACGGACGAAGCGCAGCAGCGCCTGCTCGGTCGTCGTCCCGAACCCCTCGGCGACCGAGTGGTAGTCGTCGCGGCCCTCGTACATGACGAGGACGACGTCGAACCGGTCGAGCAGCTCGTCGCCGATGCCGCGGAACTCCTCGAGCACGCGGACGCGGAAGCGTCCGGTGGACTCGAGGAGCGCCGTCAGCATGGACGTGTGGTGCCGGAAGCTGCGGAACTCGTTGTCGTGCTCGACGGTGACCCTGCCGGTGGCGAGCAGGACGTCGACCTTGCCGGGCGTCACACGTCCGCGGCGACCGACCGGATGTACTCGGTGGACGCCGCCGACTCGACCGCCGGGAAGTACTCCAGGCCGATCGGGCCGTCGTAGCCCGACGCACGGAGCACGGCCAGCTGGGCAGGCCAGTCGACGGATCCGCTGCCGGGCTCGTGCCGGCCCGGCGCGTCCGCGAGCTGGACGTACTTCACGAGCCCCGCCGCGTTCGCCAGCTCCGTCGCCGGGTCCTCGCCCTGGACGATCGAGTGGTAGAGGTCGTAGAGGATGCCGAACCGGTCGGACCCGACGGCGCGGGCGACGTCGACGGCGTCCTCGGTGCGGTCGGTGAGCGCACCGGGGTGGTCCACCCGTGAGTTGACCGGCTCGAGGATGAAGTCGACGTCCGCGTCGCGGTTCCGCTCGAGGGCCTCGCCGTACATGTCGGCGAGGAACTGGTGGTTCTTCTGCCGGCTCATCCCCGGGAAGCCCATGCCCGAGGCGAGGACGATGCGCGGGCAGCCGAGCAGACGGGCGTGCTCGACGGCGACGTCCAGGCCCGAGTGGAACGGGGCGAGATCGGTGCCGGGGTAGGTGTAGGTCATCCGCGGCCCCGAGAGCAGCGAGGTCACCTGCACCCCGGTGTCGGCGAGCGCCTTGGCGAGCGAGTCGAGGTCCTTGTCGGTGGTGAACCACATCTCGACGGCGTCGAAGCCGGCGGCGGCCGCGGCGCGCACCCGGTCACCGGCGTCGGGACCGGCCTCGGTGAAGAGCAGTTCGATGTTGGCGGAGAGCTGGTACATGTCGGTGTCCTAGTCGGGAAGGGCGGCCGTGGTCGGCCGGTCGATGAGGGGGCGCAGCTCGCGCTGCAGCAGGTAGCCGCCGAGGAGGCAGCTCGCGGCGGGGTGCGGGCTCTGGTCGCTCTCGAACACGATCCAGCCGTCGTAGCCCGCCTCGAGGAGCGCCCGGGTGACCGCCGGGAAGTCGACGAGACCGCCCTCGGCGCCCGGCTCGGCGAACCAGCGCGGCACCTCCCGCGCTCCCCCGCGCACGCGCACCGTCCAGTGCGCGTGCGGCTGGAGGTACTCCTCGTCGGTGTCGACGGCGAGGGCGTCCTTGAACTGCACGTGCCAGACGCGGTCGCCGTACCGCTGGATGACGTCGACCGGGTCGATCCCGCCGGCGGTCAGCTCACCGGTGTCCAGGGCGAGCCCGACGAAAGCGGGATCCGTCAGGTCGAGCAGCGCGGGCACGTGATCCCGGCGCAGCGCCGACAGGAAGTCCACGTGCAGGGC
>JAICLN010000138.1 GCA_025925615.1 Actinomycetospora sp.
CCACCACCGGCAGCGCCAGCTCCTCGGTCAGCTCGCGGACCAACGCCTCCGCCTCGGTCTCCCCCGGCTCGACCGAGCCACCGGGCAGTTCCCAGTACCCGCGCATGTCCGGCGGCTCGGCGCGCTGCGCCGCCAGCAGCCTCCCGCCGACGATGATCGCCGCCCCCACCACGACCTGCACACCGATCATCCTCGCCCGTGCTCGCGCCCGACCGCTCCTCGGATCGGCGCCCGCGTGCCAGGATCGGGCCATGACCGAGTTGCTCTCCGACGACGCCGTCGCCGACGCCCTCTCCGGGCTGCCCGGGTGGGAGCGCGACGGCGACGCCCTCGTCCGTACCGTGAAGCTGCCGTCGTTCCGGGCCGCGATCGCCACCGTCGACGCCGTCGCCGACGCCGCCGAGGACGCCGACCACCACCCGGACATCGACATCCGCTACAACACGCTGACGTTCCGGCTCTCCACGCACTCCGAGGGCGGGCTCACCGCGAAGGACCCCGACCTGGCGGGGAAGATCTCCGCCGCGGTCGACGCGCGCTCCTGACCGAGGAGCCCGGCGGGTCGCCCTTGCGGTCCCGCCCCTTCCGCGCCGTCCTGGCCGCCACGTTCGCGGCGTTCGGCGGCTACGCGCTGCTCCTGCCCGTCGTCCCGCTCTGGGTCGCCTCGGACGGCGCCGGGCCGGCCCTCGCCGGCTCGGCCACCGGCGTCTTCATGGCGGCCACGGTGATCACCCAGCTCGGGGTCCCCGCCCTGCTGCGCGCCGTCGGGCACCGGACGGCGCTGATCGGGGCGGCGCTCGCCCTCGGGGGCCCGGCCGCGCTGCTCGTGCTCACGCCCTCGCCGTGGCTCGCGATGCCGGTGGCGGTCGTGCGCGGCACCGGCTTCGGGGTCCTGACGGTGGCCGGGGCCGCGCTCGTGTCCGACCTCGTGCCTGCACGGATGCGCGGCCGGGCGACGGGGATCTACGGGGTGGCGATCGGGCTGCCGCAGCTCGTCCTGCTCACCGGCGGGGTGTGGGCGTGGGCGCACCTCGGACCGACGACGGTGCTCCTGGCCGGCGCGGTGCTCCCGCCGCTGGCGATCCCGGCGATGGCGCTCCTCCCGCGGCGGGTGGCGCCGTCCCCGGCCGCCGGCACGCCCTCCGGGGTGGACCGGCGCGCGTTCCTCGCGGCGGCCGTGGCGCCGTGGCTGGTCATGCTCGTGTGCGCCGCGAGTGCCGGCGGGGTGATCACGGTGCTGCCGCTCGCGCAGTCCGCGGGGGTGGCGGCGGCCGCCCTGTTCGCACTGACCGCCGCCCAGCTGGTCGGGCGCAGCGTCTCCGGGGAGCTCGGCGACCGCCTCGGGCTGACCGGGCTGATCACCGCGCCCTCCCTCGTCCTCGCGGCGCTCGGCGCGGGGGTCGTCGCGTGGGGCCTCGTCGACGCCGGGACCCCGGCCGTGGTCGCGGGTGCCGGGCTGGTCGGGCTCGGTTTCGGCGGGGTGCAGAACGACACGCTCGTCACGCTGTTCGTGCGGGCCGGACCGGGTCGCTCGGGGCCGGCGAGCAGCGTGTGGAACACGGCCTACGACGCGGGCACCGGGCTCGGCGCCACCGCGCTCTCGGCGGTGCTCGGTGCGGCCGGCGCCCCGTGGGCGTTCGTCGTCGCGGCACTCGGGTGCGCGCTCACCCTCGGAAGCGCTCCGTGGTTGACTCCCCGGACGGGTGAGACACCCGGGTGACGAGGGCCCGGCGTCCGGGTGGCAGGTGCGGGACCCGCTGACGTCCGTGGGCCTCCGGACGATGGCCTCGACGTCGGCCGTGTGGTGCGGCCGGCCCGCGGGTTCGGTGAGAGGGGTGTCGTGCGCCGGATGCTGTTGGCCGTCGCGACGGGCGCGATCGGGATGATGGTCCTCGCCCGGGTCGCGACGGTGCTGACGTTGGCGCCGGTGGGCTTCCCGGAGCCCTGGGAGCTGTCGGATCCGCCGGCCGCCGTCGCCCCCGGGGACGCGGCCGCGGTGCCCGCCGTCGGGCCCGCGAGCCCCGCTCCCGCCGCCGTCGTCGCCGGCCTGCCTGCCGCTCCTCCCCCGGCGCCGCCGTCGAGCGGCGCCCCGGCCGCGCCCCGGGCCGCTGCGGCCCCGGCCGACGAGGCGACGACGGGCGCCGCGCGCTCCGCCGCGGTGGCGCCGGCTCCGGAAGCGGCCGCGTCGGGGTCCGGCGCTGCGGCAGCGCCGGCGCCGGCCGCCGCACCGGCGCCCGCGGCCTCCTCCGCGTCCGACTCGTCGAACTCGGCGGCGCGCAGTGCCTCGGGCGGCTCGGCCTCGTCGGCACCTTCGAAGGCCCCGCTGCTGCACACGTGCGTCGGGTCCCTCGTGTGTCTGAACGCCGGCTGATCGTCGCCTTCGCCCTCGCGAGGGGCACACCACGCAGCCCCGACGGCCGGCGAACCTGCCCTGTGTGCCCCTGATCAAGCAGGCCGACGCCGGAGGTCCCGTCAGCCGACCGCGACCGCCGCGGGCGAGAGGGTCCGCCCGGCCCGGGAGGTGGCGAGGCAGTCGTCGAGCAGGGCGACCAGCATCGCGTCCCGGTCGGCCGCGTCCAGCCCGGCGGCGCGTGCCGCGACGAGCAGGTGGGCGCAGGCGTGGTTGACCGGGCCGACGTGCAGCAGCGTCGCGATCCGGCCGCCCGCGCCGTCCCCGGCGTCGCGACCCTCCGCGCGGCGCTGCGCCGCCTTCGTCCGTGCTTCCTCGACGCGGCGCGCGAGCCGGATGAAGAAGCGGCTGGTCGGATCGAGACGCCGCCCCGCACGGGCGATGGCAGCGAGGACCACCGGGCGCACCGGGCCGTCCACGTCGCGACCCGCGCCCACGAGGTCGACCGCGCGCAGGCCCAGCTGCTGACGCGCCTCGTGGGACACCGCGTCGTTGACCTGCCACGCGAGCGCCGCCACCGCGGGGTGGGTGCACCGGGGCCGGTCGGTGAAGCGCTCACCGGCCAGGACGGACACATACTCCATGACGCAGCTGCCCGACCGCGCGTCACGGTGGGCGCCCGGCTCGAGCACGGGCATCCCGTCGGGTGCGACGGCAGTGGGTGGGACGAACGGCAACGACGGGTGGTTGATCGGCATGGCGTGCCCCCTCGGTCCGGGCGCTGCTCGCGGAACGGACCGAGCCTAGACCGCCCGGCGCCCGATCGGGACCCGTCGGCGCCACGGGTTCCGCCGCGAAAGGGGGGATCAGTGCCCCGAGCTGAGGACCTCGGTGGCCGTGAGCGCGGCCAGGACCGCCTGCACCGTCGGACTGACCAGCCGGGCGATGTCCTGGTCGATGCCCGCCGGTACGAACCGGCCGCTCGCGATCGCCCGGGCCCGACCGGTCGCGATCTGCACGTCGACCGGGTCCAGCGCCCGCACCCGGCGCCCGTGGTGGAGCAGCACCGTGATCATGGCGGTGTCCTCGTCGGGGTCCGCCCCGTCGAGGACGGCCCGGACGACCGCGCGGTCGTGGTGCAGCGCCACGGTCTCGTGGACGCGTAGCGCGGACCCGAAGACCGGCATGGCGAGGTAGCCGAACACCCGCCGCGGCTGCCGGTGGGCCAGGCCACGCTCGACGAGCCGGTCCATCGTGCGGCGGATCATCTGGGCACCGCGCGGCCCCGTGACCGCGTGGCCCAGGTCGGACTTCAGCCCGCCACCGCGCAGCACGCCGTCCGCGACCCACTCGAGCAGGGGGTCGGTCGGCTCGACCGGACCCCGGCGGTAGGTGGAGCCGGCGTCGAGCAGTGAGGCGTCGAGCAGCAGTTCCACGAGTGCGGCCGCGACGAGCAGACCCGCCGGCTCGGTGAAGCTGGAGACCGGCCGCCCGTCCTCGTTGCCGAGCACCCAGGCGACCCGCTCCGGGAGGCTCAGATCCCGGGTCGGGGTCGACCACCGTTCGGAGCGCACGGGTGACAGCGTAGGCACACGACCCCGTGAACCCTCACCCGGTCGGGCGCCCCGGATCGGTACCAGTCGCCACGCGGCGTCCACCACACGACGGACGGCGTGGCGTCCCCTCCGGACGGACCACCCGTCTGCGCCGCACCCCGCCAGGCCCTCGTCCGACCGCCGGACCGGGTTCGTTCCGTGGAATCAGTCGCCGACCACCGTAGTTGGGACCGTCATGAGCACCCTCGACAAGGCCCAGGAGCTCCAGCGGCTGCACGCCGCCCCGGAGCTGCTCCTCGTGGTGAACGTGTGGGACGCGATCACCGCCCGCGTCGTCGCCGGGACCCCCGGCACGACGGCGCTCGCGACCGCGAGCCACGGCATCGCGGCCTCCCGCGGCTACCCGGACGGCGAGGTCATCCCGCGCGACGAGATGATCGCCGAGGTCGGCCTCATCGCCCGCCAGACCGATCTGCCGGTGTCCGCCGACCTCGAGGCCGGCTACGGCGACCCGGGCGGCACGATCTCCCGCGCGATCGACGTCGGCATCGTCGGGGCGAACCTCGAGGACCAGTGCAAGCCCCTCGCCGAGTCGGTGCGCGCCGTGGAGGCGGCGGTGAAGGCCGGCGAGCAGGCCGGGGTGCCGTTCGCGCTGAACGCCCGCACCGACGCCTTCCTCCGGGCCGGCGACCGCGACCCGGAGGAGGTCATCACCGACGCCATCGTGCGCGGCAGGGCCTACCTCGAGGCGGGCGCCACGAGCTTCTTCGTCCCGGGCCTGCTCGACGAGGCGCAGCTGACCCGCATCGTCGGCGAGCTGGGCGAGCGCAAGGTCAACATCATCGGCATTCCCGGCTCGATCTCCCTGGAGGCCGCGCAGCGCATCGGGCTGGCCCGGGTCTCCTACGGGCCGTGGAGCCAGAACACCGCGCTGACCGCCCTCGCGAAGCTCGCCGAGGACGTCTACGCCGGCGGCGGGCTGCCCGCGGGCACCCGCAAGCTGAACTGACCTGGCTCAGCACTGGCCCAGGGTGCAAGCGCCGCCCTATCGGCGTGCTCCCCTGATTGCTGGCACTCGACGCGAGGAAATCCGCGTCGTCGTCGGGCTCAGGCCCAGCGACGCCGCGCCTCGTCGAGCCCCTCGCCCTCGAGCCCGTCGAGACCGGCCACCCGCCCGTTCGCGGCCAGCAGCAACGCACCCGCCGGACCACGCACCTCGAGCCCGTCGCCCTCGGACCAGTCGACGTCGGTCGCCCGCAGGCGCAGCCCCGTGAACCGCTTCGCCGCCCCGACGAACGGCGCCACCCAGATGTGGCGCAGGCACGGCAGCGCCCGCTCGACGGGGAGGTCGCGCCCCCGCCCGAGCGGGACCAGCGCGTCCTGGGAGTGCACGAGCAGGTCGTTCAGCGGGTCGAGCGCCCCGGCCATGGCCAGCCGCCGGTCGACGTGCGCCATCGCGCGCAGCTGCGCGATGAGTTCCTCGGGTCGGTGCGCCGCCGCCCGCTCACGGGCCATGTCGGCGAAGGCCCGATCGAAGTCGCCGCGCGCCCGGGCGACCCGCCACAGCGTCCACGGCACGGACTGGCGCGTGGAGAGGGTCAGGTGTGCGACGACGTCGTGCACCGTCCACCCCGCGCACAACGACGGCGTGGCCCACTCGGCCCCTGTCAGCCGCTCCAGCTCGTCGGCCAGCCCGAGCCGCTCCGCGGCCACGTCGTCGAGCATCCCCACACGCGCAGTCATCGGTGTCTCCTCACCTCGGTGACGTCTGCGGATACGACCGGCCGGACGAGCCGGACTCATCGGTCGTGCCGACACCGGCGCGGGGAGAACAACGGTGGGCTCCCGACCGCGGACGTGACCGGTCGCGAGAGGAGGCACCCACGATGGCTGCCGGGGTCCGTCGCCACGACGGGGAGGACGGCCGCCCCCCTCGCTGCCCGAGACCGAGCGCCGCGAGCGCGAGCAGGAGCGGCGGAGGGACCGACTCCCCGAGGGAATGCCGTTCGCTGCCGCCCGCGTTGGTTGAAACGTGAAGCGAATCGGGTTCCTCTCGTTCGGGCACTGGTCGCCGTCGGGGCACTCGTTGGTGACCTCGGCCGCGGACTCCCTGCTCCAGTCCATCGAGCTCGCGGTGGCGGCCGAGGAGGTGGGGGCCGACGGTGCCTACTTCCGCGTGCACCACTTCGCCCACCAGCTCGCTTCGCCGTTCCCCCTGCTGGCCGCGGCGGCCGCGCGGACGAGCCGCATCGAGCTCGGCACCGGCGTGATCGACATGCGCTACGAGAACCCGCTCTACATGGCCGAGGACGCCGGGGCCGCCGACCTCATCTCGGGTGGCCGCCTGCAGCTCGGCATCAGCCGCGGGTCGCCCGAGCAAGTCATCGACGGGTACCGCTACTTCGGATATGCGCCGGCCGAGGGCGCCACGGACGCCGACATGGCGCGCGAGCACACCGCGACGTTCCTCGAGGTCCTCGGCGGCGAGAGCTTCGCCCGGCCCAACCCGCGCCCGATGTTCGCCAACCCGCCCGGCCTGCTGCGGATCGAGCCGCACGCGCCCGGTCTGCGCGACCGGATCTGGTGGGGCGCCGGTAGCCGGGCCACCGCGGAGTGGACGGCCGAGCAGGGCATGAACCTCATGAGCTCGACGCTGCTGACCGAGACAGGGCCCACCGAGGATGGCGGCGTGCCGTTCCACCGCCTGCAGGCCGAGCAGATCCAGCGCTTCCGGGACGCCTGGGACGCGGCCGGGCACGCCCGCGAACCGCGGGTGTCGGTGAGCCGCAGCATCTTCCCGATCGTGTCGGATCTCGACCGCCAGCTGTTCTGGCGCGAGCGGCACTCGACCGACCAGGTCGGGCACCTCGACGGCGGCGACGCCCGCTTCGGCAAGACCTACGCCGGCGAGCCGGACAAGCTGATCGCCGAGTTGGCCGAGGACGAGGCGATCGCCGCAGCCGACACGCTGCTGCTCACCGTCCCCAACCAGCTCGGCGTCGACTACAACGCCCACGTCATCGAGAGCGTGCTCACCCACCTCGCCCCGGAGCTGGGCTGGCGGTGAGCGATCAGTCGTGCGGGCCGACCGCGCCGGCCTGCACCCCGATCACGTGGCACGGGCGGTTCATCGCCTGCAGGGCGCGCTCGAGGACGCGGCACACCTCGTCGACCGCTACACGCGCGTCCGGGGCCTTGGTGCTGCCGGTGATCTCGAGGACGCCGTAGGGCACCGTCGGGACCCCGCCGACCTCGACGAGGCGCTCGAGGAGGTCGTCGAGCCCGTCCTCGTCGAGGCGCGTCAGATCGGTCATGAGGTGGACCCGGTACTCGGTCATGGGGGGAGTCTCCCGGACGGGGGCGCTCAGACGTTGAACCGGAACTCGACGGGATGGCGAGAGTGCACCGGGAGCGATGATCAGAGCGGGGCTCTCCCTGCGGATATCGCTCGACGCACCCGGTGAGGGCCTGGGGGGAGCGGCAAGGCGCCGCCTGCCGGAGATCGCCGCGCCATGCGGATGGACCGTGGTCGATGAGTACGTCGAAGTCTCGGCGTACAAGCGGTCATGAACCGAACCGAACCACGTCCCGGTCCAGCGGCAGCTCGTTCGTGCGCGTCGATGACGGGTTCGCCGCCTGGAACGGCAGGGCACCGGTCGGCTGCAGCCCCAGGTTGTCGTCCCACAACCGCGTGGGGACGTGCCCGAGCAGGGTGAAGGTGTCGAACGCGTACGGCCGGCTGTCGGCGGGGAAGTAGGTGGGCGTCGTCAGGAATTGGAAGTGCAGGTGCGGGGTGGTCGAGATCCCGCTGTTGCCGATCAGCCCCAGCTGTTGGCCACGGGTGATCCGGTCCCCGACCCGGACCGCCACCGATCCCGGGTCCATGTGCGCGTACAGCACGTAGACCCCGTCGGAAATCTGCACGATGACGTGGTTGCCGACGGTCTCCTTAACCGTGGCCAGGTTTGTCGGGTGGGGGACTTCCGCGCTGTTGGCGAGCCCGTCCTGGGCGGCCACCACGGTGCCCGCCGCGGCGGACAGGATGGGCTGGCGGTACGACAGGTAGCTGGCGAGCTTGGATGGGTCGCCGATCCATGTCCGGTGCTGGTCGTCGAGCTTGTAGAAGTCGATGGCGTACCTCTGCGGGACCTCCAGCACCCCGTTGACCGGTTCGATGCCGCGGCGGTGGTGCGAGTCGGCGCAGCAGCCCTCACTCATGTACCAGGTCCCCGACGGGACCGGCGCGCCCACGACGGCCGGGCCGTCGGTGGCCGGGTTCGTGCGACCCAGCCGCATCTGGACCGGCACGGGCGGTGCGTTGGGGGCGAGGACCGCACCGCTCACGACGTGCTCGATGGTCGCCGGCACCGCGGAACGCTGCGGAAACACGACATCGACCCAGGCGATGTCCGTCGTGGTCGGCGCGATCGTCACCGAGGTGTTGCTGGGACCCGGTTGGCTGACTCCTTCGGCCTCGGTGCCGACCTGCAGCGGCGTGAGGTCGACCCGTCCCGTGGTCCCCGGCACCAGCGCCGAGGTGGCAGCGTCGTGCAGCTCGATCCCATCCACGCGCACGGGTGCGGGGGCCACGTTGGTCAGGACGAGCTCATAGGTCAGGTGCACCTTTCCGTCGGTCATCTCGACCGGCTCCGGCGACGTGACGAACGAGGCCGACAGTTGCGTGACCTTCGCCGTCCTGTCGATGCCGCTCTGGAACGTCCCCGCCGGGGCGACGGCTGCGGTCGGGCTGCTCCCGCCCGGACCAGGCCCACCGCCGGTCCCGGTACACGAGGCACACCCCAGTGAGGCCACCACAACCACCCCGAGTACCTGGGCGGCGAAATCGCGACGCTTCCGCACGATGGATCACGCTAGACCCCGACACCGCGCTCCACCCCGTGCTCGTGAAACCCGGGCAGCGGACCACGGGAGGTCATCTCAGGCGGGACCTAGATGATCTTCGGCGACAGGCCGGCGACGCGCAGAGCAAGGATCAGCGCCCCGCCACTGCCGGACGGCCTATGAGCGTGATGGTGATCCGAAGCGGAACTCGACCACGTCGCCGTCGTGCATGACGTAGTCCTTGCCCTCCATGCGGACCTTGCCCGCGCTCTTGGCGGCGTTCATCGACCCGGCGCCCACGAGGTCGTCGTAGGAGACGATCTCGGCCTTGATGAACCCCCGCTGGAAGTCGGTGTGGATGACGCCGGCCGCCTCGGGGGCGGTGGCGCCGATCGGGATCGTCCAGGCCCGGGACTCCTTGGGGCCCGCCGTCAGGTAGGTCTGCAGGCCGAGCGTGCGGAACCCGGCGCGGGCGAGGGCGTCGAGGCCCGGCTCGGTCTGGCCGATCGACTCGAGCAGCTCGGCGGCCGACTCGACGTCGATCTCGAGCAGCTCCTGCTCGACCTTCGCGTCCAGGAACACCGCCTCGGCGGGCGCGACCAGCTCGGCCAGCTCCTTGCGCCGGGCGTCGTCGGTGAGGACGCCCTCGTCGGCGTTGAAGACGTAGAGGAACGGCTTGACGGTGAGCAGGTTCAGCTCGCGCAGCGCCGGGGAGTTCATCCCGGCCGAGAAGAGGGTGCGGCCCTCGTCCAGGACTGTCGCCGCCTTCTGGACCTCCTCGAGGACCAGGCGCCGGTCCTTCTGCATCCGCGCCTCCTTCTCGAGGCGCGGCACCGCCTTCTCGACGGTCTGCAGGTCGGCCAGGACGAGCTCGGTCGCGATCGTCTCGATGTCCGGGGCCGGGACGCCCCGGCCGTCGACGTGCACCACGTCGTCGTCGTCGAAGACCCGCACCACCTGGCAGATGGCGTCGGCCTCGCGGATGTTCGCGAGGAACTTGTTGCCCAGCCCCGCACCCTCGCTCGCGCCG
>JAICLN010000373.1 GCA_025925615.1 Actinomycetospora sp.
ACGTCGGCGGCCAGCTCGGCCACCACCCCGTTCAGCTCCACGTGGTCGATCTCGATGTCGCCGGAGTCGGCGCGGCCGTGCTGCACGGGGGCGTCGATGCCGGGCTGCCAGCGGTCCTTCAGCTTCGCGTCGGACGGGGTGGCGCGCAGCGCGAAGGCCTTGAGGACGCCGAGGGTCTCCTCGACGCGGTCCGGGGCACGGTGGCGGACGGCGAGGTCGCGGACCGCGCGGTGCAGGGCGGCGGCGAGCGGGCGGCGCAGGTCGGCCTCGGGACGGGCCTCGATCTTGCCGGCGCCCCACCCGGCGCGGACGGCCATCGAGCGCAGCTCACCGAGCAGGACGGTCTTGCCGACCCCGCGCAGGCCGGTGAGCACCAGGCTGCGCTCCGGGCGCCCGCGCGCGACCCGCTCGAGCACGACGTCGAAGGCGTCCAGTTCCTTGTCGCGCCCGGCCAGCTCCGGCGGGCGCTGGCCGGCGCCGGGGGCGAACGGGTTGCGCACCGGGTCCATGCCCACCTCCACGGGTCGAGCTCCGCTCCGCTGCGTCTCCCTCGCAGCGTATGGGCGTCTCTAGTGATCGTCCGATACATCGCGAGAAACGGCGATCGGCGTGTCGCGGATCGGGTTCTCTCGCCCTGTCTACGGCTGGTGCTAGACGCTCGGATAGAGGGCGATCCGAGCGAAGGGCACCATCGCTCGATCTGTTCGTCCGTGGGCGCCTCCGCCGGAATCCCGGTCGGCGGCCCGTTCCGAGCGAGGGGCACCTTCGCTCGGTCTACTCGACCGGAGGTGCCCTCCGCTCACATCGCGGGACCGCGGCGCAGCGCGTCGAGTCCCGGCCAGACGATGGCGGTGAGCATCCGGGCGAGGACGTCGGCCGGCGCCTCCCCGGTGGCCGGGTGGTCGGCGTTCGTGGCGGTCGAGCTCCGCTGCGCTCCGTCTCCCCCGAGCCACCAGTCGGTGAGCCCCTCCGCCGCGCCGACCAGGGTGTGCGCGATCGGCTCCGCCGCCTCGACCGAGCCGCCGAGCTCCGGGGCGAGCAGCTCCGCCGCCCGCCGCACGATCCCGCGCCGGGCCGCGTCGACCCCGCCGGCGAACTCCCCGGTGGAGGCCTGCCGGTAGAGCACCGTCCAGCCCTGCCGGTGCGTGGTGACCGCGTGGAAGAACGCGCGCAGCGCCCGGTAGAGCCGGCCCTCGCCGTCGTCACCCGCCGTCGGGTCACCGGACCCGACGGCCGTCGTCATCGCCGTCACCAGCCGGTCGGCCTCGCGGGCCAGGCATGCGGCGAACAGCTCGTCCTTCGTTCCGCCGTGCGCGTAGACCAGCGGCTTCGACACCCCGGCCCGCGCCGCGATCGCGTCCATCGAGGCGCCGTGCAGGCCCTCCTCGGAGAACACCGCGATCGCCGCGTCGAGCACCTGGCGCCGCCGGACCTCCGGGGCGAGGCGGCGCCGTGCGGTCGGGGTCACGCTTGCATCCTACCTACTACCGCGTAAAGTAGCGAGCATTCGCGGGACCGCCGGTACCGCACACCCATCGACGACGATGCCGGAGAGAACGCCGTGGCCGAGAAGATCGACGTGAACGAGCTGGGTCGCAGCGTCGACCTCAAGACGCTGTCCGAGGACGACCTGGTGGCGACCATGCGCGACGCGCTGGCCGAGCCCGAGGGCGCGAAGACCGTGGACGCCTCGGTGTTCGCGCGGCTGGTCCAGGGCGCGAGCAAGAAGCAGCTCGAGGCGATCATGAACTCCGACGCCCGCCGCCCGGTCATCGACGCGATCTTCGGCCGGATGAGCGAGTTCTACTCGTCGTCGGGGTCGAGCGCGAAGCGCCAGGTCGTCCACTGGCACGTCACCGGGGCCCCCGGGGGCGGGAGCGACGACTACCAGACCGCCATGCAGCACGGCGCCTGCGCGGTCTCGACGAGCCTGGACGAGGAGCCGCGCACCGAGCTCTTCATGAACGGCACCGAGTTCCTCAAGGTCGTCACCAACAATGCCAACCCGATCACGCTGTTCATGACCCGCAAGCTCAAGGTCTCCGGCGACGTCGGGTTCGCCACCGCCCTGCAGAAGATGTTCACGATCCCCTCGGCGTAAGGCGCACCTATGACTTTCTCGATGGAACTGTCCGAGGACCACACCGACCTCCGGAACTGGGCGCACGGCTTCGCCGCCGACGTGATCCGGCCCGCCGCGCCGGAGTGGGACGAGCGCGAGGAGACGCCGTGGCCCGTCCTGCAGGAGGCCGCGAAGATCGAGCTCTACAACTTCGAGACCCTCGCGTCGTTCTGGGGTGACGAGACCGGGCTGTCGCTCCCGATCGTCAACGAGGAGCTCTTCTGGGGCGACGGCGGCATCGGCATGGCGATCTTCGGGACCACCCTCGCCGTCGCCGGCATCTTCTCCGCCGGCACTCCTGAGCAGATGGTCGAGTGGATTCCGCAGTGCTACGGCGACGTCGACGACGTGAAGGTCGCGGCGTTCTGCTCGTCCGAGCCGGAGTCGGGCTCGGACGTCGGGGCGATGCGCACCAGGGCGGTCTACGACGAGGCCACCGACCAGTGGACGCTCTCGGGCGCCAAGGCGTGGGCCACCAACGGCGGGATCGCGAACATCCACGTCGTGCAGGCGGTCGTCGACCCGACGCTGGGCACCCGCGGCCAGGCGGGCTTCGTCATCCCGCCCAACACCCCGGGCCTGGAGTCGACGCGCAAGATCAAGAAGATGGGGCTGCGGGCCTCGCACACCGCGGACGTCTTCCTCGACGACGTCGTCGTGCCCGGGTCGTGCCTGCTGGGCGGCAAGGAGAAGCTCGACGAGCGCCTGGCGCGGGCCCGGGAGGGGCAGCGCTCCAAGG